>MVZL01000208.1 GCA_002068375.1 Tenericutes bacterium ADurb.BinA155 | reverse complement strand
TCCTTTCCTTGCGGGAAAAGAAAACGAAGCTCCGCTCCGCCGTCCACGTCTTAACCGATTGGTCGATCCCCCGGAATGGCCATATCTTCCTTTTGGGCTTTGCTCTTGATAATGCACCCCATCGGCCGAGCGATAACGACTACTTAAGCGATGCCGAGAAAGCCCATCTTCTTCTCCCGACGAGCCAAGACCGTTTTCGCGAAGAGAAAAGCGATTTGATCGCCCTTCTTCACTCCGGCCAGATCGAGTGCCTTTCCTTTAAGGCCAAAGCCCCGGGGGCTTTCTATTTTGATTCCCCATTAACCAGCGAACTTTCTCTTGAAACCGATCCCGATAACGACCTGCCCTATGAATATTCGAAGCCTTTCGCCTCGCTATGGCTGTCGAGCCTCAAAGATAGCGAAGACAAATATCTCAAATCCGACCGCCGGATTGCTTTCCTTGAAGACAGCTTGGGTTCGACGTGGAAAGATTACGATTTCACCTACACCCCCTTCGCGGTTTTCCCCGCGGAGACGCGCCGCAAATATTCCTATAGCAGCATCGAGACCTTCTACCTTTGCCAGTTCCGTTACTATTTGAGCTACGTCCTTCAGATCAATGATGAGGAGCCGATCTTTAACGCCAAGTTCGGGACCGCCTTCCACCAAGTCCTTCAGCATCTCTATGACCCCGATTTCAATTTCGAAGCGGCTTGGATCCAAGCCCTAAGCGATATCGAGAGCAAACCGATCAATGGTCCCTTCACTCCTCGGGAGCAGGTCCTTTTGATCCGCCTTCACGATGAACTTCTTTCGACCGTGAAGTTTTTGCAAGTTCATGAAGCCAAGATGGACCATCCGCGTTTCCTCACCGAAAAGTCCTTCCACTTTCCGCTCGGGGCCAATTCCGAATTGATCGGTCGGATCGATAAGATCGTCGCGACCGGTCCCCATAGCGAATATCTAACCCTCATCGACTACAAGACCGGGGCCGAGGATTTCGACGAATCGCTCTATGAGTTCGGCTTATCGCTCCAGCTCCCCCTTTACGCCTACGTCGCGCTCCATGATGACGACTTCAAGGACGGCACGCTTTTAGGCTTGTTCATCGACCACATTTTGGCGAAGAAACTCGTGAAGCCTTCCGGGACGGATTACACGAAATTCCACGAGGACCAATTGATGCTCAAAGGCATCTACCTCGCCGATGAAAACGCGATCGCGACCTTCGAGCCCGATTACGCCAAATCCAGTTTCATCCGTTCGATGAACTGGACCGATAAGAATGGCTTCTCCCGGAAAGCGAAAGGCCCTAAGAGCGCCGAAGAGCTTCAGCAAACCGCCGAGTTTGCCTTCCAGAAGGTTGAGGAGGCCGACCAGAAGGTCCGGGCCTACGATTTCGTGATCAATCCGAAGAAGTACGGGAATAAAGTCAATTCCTGCCAGTATTGCCCCTTCCGCGATGTTTGCTATGTCCGCGATGAAGCTCGGATTTTGCTTCATAAGAAAAAAGCCGATGGCAGTGAAGAACCCCCATCCGAGGAGGATAACGATGAGTAAACGGGAATGGACGGATGCTCAGCGTCAGGCTTTTAGCGCGAAGAAAGGGAACTTTCTCATTTCGGCCGGGGCGGGTTCGGGCAAGACTTCGGTTTTGACTGAGCGGATTTATGAATTAGTGAAATCGGGGGAAGTGAAACTCCAGAATCTTTTGGTCCTCACCTTCACCAATAAGGCCGCCCAAGAGATGAAAGGTCGGGTCCGTGACCTCATTAAAGGGGATCCCGCGACCGCGGCGCTTGCCCCTGAAGTCGAAGCCGCTTCGATCATGACCTTCGATGCCTTCGCGTTAAGCCTAGTGAAGAAATACCATTACGAGTTGAACCTCAGCCAAGATATCGAAGTGGTGGACGCTTCGATCTTCAGCGTCGAGAAGAAGAAACTCCTCGACGAAACCTTAGACCGTTATTACGCCGCCTTCCTCGCTGGCGAATCCCCCTTATTCGGCGATTTGGTTTATCACTATGCGATCAAAGACGATCACGACCTCAAGGATTTCATCATCGCGGTCGATGATTTAGGCGACCGTCAGGCCGATAAGAAAGCCTTCTTCGCTTCCTTCCTTTCGACCCACTTTGATGAAGCCTACATCACGAAGTCCCTCCACGATTTCGAAGCGATGATCCGCGAGGGGCTCAATGAAATTATCGAACAGGCCAAATCCGGCTATAGCGTCGCTGAACTCGCC
>MVZL01000207.1 GCA_002068375.1 Tenericutes bacterium ADurb.BinA155 | reverse complement strand
GACGTATTCGTTCCGGACGTCCGGGATTAAGCTCGCGTCTTTCGCGGTGAGCTGGACGATCCCGGTCGTATCGCGGAGATCGATGAATTCGATCGCGCCTAAGTTCCGCCGGGTCGCGACCCAGCCTAACAGCACCACTTTCCGTCCGACATCCTTCAGCCGAAGGTTGCCGTTAAAATCTGTCCGTTCCATTATTTCTTTTCCTCTTTTTGAGTTTTGTGTTCATGCGTTTCGCCACAGCCATCATCGTCCTCTTCGCCAAAGGCGGCGTCGAGCGTTTCTTCCAGCTGGTCGAGCTTGAATTCTTTCTGCTCTTGGGTCTTCATGTTCTTGATCTGAGCGACCCCTTTATTCAGTTCATCTTCGCCAAGGATGATCGCGTATTTCGCCCCGCGCTTCTCGGCTTTCTTGAATTGGCTCCCGAGCTTAAGGGCGCTGAAGGGAGTCTCGGCGCTATAGCCGAGGGTCCGGATCTCCGAGGTCAGTTCAAAGACATCGTCCAGCACGCTTTCCCCGACCGGCATCACATAGACGTCGAGGCCATTATCGAGCTCCTTAAAGAGATCGTTGTCCTTCATGACGCTATAGACCCGCTCTAAGCCAAAGGCAAAGCCGACCCCAGCCATTTCCGGTCCGCCGAAAGTCTTGAGCATGCCATCGTAGTGGCCCCCGCCGAGTAAGGCCCCGTAATCGATCCCGGCCTTGCTCTTCGCGTGGATTTCAAAGACGACTTCGCCATAGTAATCGAGGCCGCGGACCAAGGAATCGTCGATTTCGTATTCGATTCCGAGATCGTGGATGATCGATAAGGTCTCATAGAAACGCTTCTCCGAGGCTTCGGAAAGGAAATCCTTCATCTTCGGGGCGCCTTTCGCGATTGCCTGATCGGCTTCCACTTTGCAATCGAGGATCCGCATCGGATTCAGTTTGATCCGCTGCTGGCAGTCTTCGCACATCGTGCTGATTTTGGGCTCGAAAAAGGCCTTTAAGGCCGCCCGGTATTTCTCGCGGCTTTCCCCATCGCCGATCGTATTGATCTTGAGGGTGAGGTTTTCAAAGCCGAGCATCGAAAGGATCTGAATGGCTAAGCAGATGGTTTCGGCATCGACCCGCGCCGAGTCTTGGCCAATGCATTCGACCCCGGCTTGGGTGAACTGGCGATACCGGCCGAGCTGGGGCCGATCGTAGCGGAAGACCGGTCCGACATAGCAAGCCTTGATCGGGAGATCTTCGGTCGCGTAAAGCTTATTCTCCACCACGCTCCGGATCACTCCGGCGGTGAATTCGGGGCGTAACGTCACGCTCCGATCGCCTTTATCGAGGAAGGTGTACATCTCCTTGCGGACGATGTCGCTGCTTTCCCCGGTCGAACGGTCAAAGACCTCGGTGTATTCGAGCACCGGGGTCCGGAATTCATGATAACCATAGAGGTTGCAGACTGCTTTGAAGACTTCTTCGATGTAATTGAAGGCCGCGGCTTCGTCCTTATAGACGTCCTGCATGCCTTTCACTGCGATATAGGCCATAAAAACCTTCCTTTGCCAAAGGGCTAAAGTCCATTATAGGGGCGAGGCTCCCTTAAAACAACGCCTAAAGGCGTTAATGGATGACCCGGTTCACCGAGTAGACGCCTTTGACTCCGAGCAAAGCCGAAGAAACATCCTCGAGGGTCTTGGCGCTGCTGACCGAAAGGGTCAAGGTCACGACGTCATTCATCGTCGCGCTCACTAAGTGAGCTTTCAGATCGGACACCGAAACCCCGGCGGAGCCGATGGTTTGAAGGATATCGGCGATCAAACCCGTCCGATCGTTCGCGTAGATTTCGATATCCACGGGGTAGGTGGAAACCCCTAAGTCATCCTTCCAGGCGACGTCGATTAGACGCTTCGTTTCATGGGCGATATTGGGGCAGCTTCTCCGGTGGACCGTGATGCCTTTGCCCCGGGTGATATAGCCGACGATGTCGTCGCCCGGAATCGGGGTGCAGCATTGGCCGAGGGTGATCGCGAGGTTCGTGACCCCGCCGGCGACGGTGACCGGATTTTTGTCGTCGCTTGGTTTGGGCGTGGGTTTTTGGATGATGGAACGCAAGTCGATCCCGTTCTTCTTTTTCTTGATGTGCAAGAAGTCAAAGATCGTGCCCGGGACCGGATTTTTGCTATTGATGGCGACATAGAGATCGTCGAGGGTATCACAATGGTATTCGGTTAAGACGTTGGGTTGCGAAAGTAACCGCGTCATCTCATCTTCGTCGATTCCTT
>MVZL01000206.1 GCA_002068375.1 Tenericutes bacterium ADurb.BinA155 | reverse complement strand
CGGGTCGGTCGGCTCCTCCTCGAAGTCCGCGGGGTGGGCCCGGTCGAAGTCGAGGAGCTCGGGGAAGCGGGCCTTATTTGATTTCAGATCGGCTAAAGCGGCTTGATTTCGCCTAAATTCCTCAAAGGTCGGCATCCCATCTTTGTTCGAGACGTGAATGAGGGCCATCCCGGCCATGTCAAGCAATAGCAGGAAGATGATGACAAAAAAGAAATATGTGATCGGGGAGTTCCGGAAATAAAAGCGGTCCTCATTCGACGTCGCGATCACAGCCACGAGAAGCCCGATCAAGATTAACGATAGTCCCGAGGCGATGAGCAGTAGCGCCTGGATCAAACTGAAGGAAAAAGAATAATAGGTATTCGGCAGGTTTTCGCGTTCCTTTTTCATTTTTTCTTCCCTCCTTGGTCTTCAGGTTTCTTCGAAAAGAGGCGGTGGCGGATATCTTTTTTTGCCTCTTTCCAAGCGGCATCGAATAAAGCATCGAGATTCTTCTTCTCCTCTTCGAGCTCGAGGAACCGCTCTCGCGAAGACAGTTCGGTCGGCTTCGGGGCTTTCCCACAGCTGATCCGGAGGGCGGCGTTTTCTGCGGTGAGGGCTTGAACCTCTTTGGCGGCTTTTTGCTTGGACGCGTCACGGTCCTGCTCGGCCGCCTCGACCTTGGCCGCACAGGCGGCTTCGCTTTCGGCTTTCGCGGAAATAGCGGCGTTAAGTTGCTCCGCCAAATCATCACTCTGTTGCTTGGCCGTCAGGACCGTCTGGTTGAGGTCGGCGATTCGCTGCTCGTAGCTTGCGCTAAGTTCGGCCTTATCCTTCTCGGCGCTTGCCTTGAGCGCAGCAACTTCCTGTTGGTGAGCGGCTTCCATCTCGGCCTTTTCCTTTTGGTGGGCGCTTTCGGCCTCCGCCATTTCTTTTTCGTGGTCCGAGAGAATGGAATCCACGACTTGCTGGTGGTGGTGCTTCTCTTCCTCCAAAGCGAGCAGGTGGGCTTGCTTCTCGGCTTGAAGTTTGGCTTCGCTATCCGCTTTTAGGGCGGAAAGATCCGCTTTGGCGGTCTCAACCTGCTGTTTAAGAACCCCCAGTCCTTCTTCGAGAGCCAGGATATATTCTGGGGTGGACTTCCCACTCTTCTTGACCCGGGCCATCAGCTCCTCGAGTCGCGAAAGCATTGCGGCGTCGTTTTCTTCCTTCCGGCGCTTTTCCTCAGCCCGGTAACTTTTTTCAAGATCAGGAAGCAAAGCATTATTAAGCTGATAGGTCAAAAAACTATCGAGGGCGATGATGTCGGCGTAGCGGAGGGCTTCTTCCTCTGGAAGCGGGCAGATTTTCTTCTCCGTCTCCTCGATATGAAAGCCATCGTTAGGGTAGGCGCAGGCATAGTCAAAAACCGCGAGAGATCCTTTGAAGTTCACGTTCATTCGTAGAACGTTGGTCTTGGTGATTGGCCGGCTCACGAGCGGGGCCTTGGCCACCTCTTGCATCAGCCGGGTCCTTAAGAGCAGGACCACGTCGTTCAATATTTCGTTGATGCGGTCGATCAGCCCCTGACAGGAGTTGTGCTTCGCGGCGATCGGGTCATTTTTCCGGATATCGTCGAGATGGAGCGAGAAATCTAAGGTCCGTCCGGCATAGATAATCTTCTTTCGGATCTCGCAATGCCCCTCGTAACGGCTGATGGCTTCGTTGATGCGGTTCAGCCGGGAGACGATGAAGTCCTTGAGGTAGACCAAGGTGGCGTAGACCACCCGGTTCTCGTAAATCGAGTAATCGTTTTCGCGCCGGACCATCAAAAGCTTTTCGGGGATGACGTTATCGTTGGGATTGGTGGGGCGCTTCGTGATGTAATCGCTGTGCTTGGCCAAATTGGCGACCGAATCCTTGTCGACCCGTCGGATTTTCTCGATCGGGAGGGTCTCGCCTTCATTTCGAATGAACTGGCGATCTTCCTTAATCGCCTTGCCGATATAGACCAGCCCCTTTTCGATGGCGATGATCCAATCCTCATCGATAGTGATGGTGGTGGTGACCATCGTGACGAAATCGTCGAGGCTTTGGACCCCTTTGTTGGCCTTACGAAAACTAAGATCCGCCTTCGAAGGCTCGAGATTGGCCCGGTACTCGTGATAGGCTCGATAAAAATAATCCAATTCTTCCATGGCTGGGGTCATCCGTTATTGGCGATTCGGCGGATATAGTCCTGGCAGATCGGGGTGTTCCCCTCGCCGAAGACCGAGTCGAGCCTCGCGATCAGCTCCTCGCTCTTCG
>MVZL01000205.1 GCA_002068375.1 Tenericutes bacterium ADurb.BinA155 | reverse complement strand
GAACCGCCTGGATCAGCATCAATAGGCCCGCGGTCGAACCCGCAGTCCAGTGGAAGGAGAGACGATGTACTTTTTTGGTTTGAGTGGCTTCCATAAGCAAGTGTCATTATAGAGGAACAAACTTTTATTTAAAGTTTTTTCGATACGCTCGCGCGCGCATTACTTTATATAACAAAAAAACCAGCCCCTTCTTAGAGGAGGGGACTGGTTTGCTCTTTTTAGAGTTTGGCGGCGAGATCTTGAAGCTTGGCCGAATTATAGCGAAGTTTCGCCACTTCTTCGGGCTTAAGCCGGCTCACTAAGCTCATTTGAGCTTGGAGGTCCTGCTGTTTGTGATCTTTAGGATAGTTCGGATTGTTGTAGTTGGCCATCAAGCGCTTTTCAGCGGCGAGAGCTTGGCTGAGCAAGCTTCCTTTCGCTGGGGCGGCTGGGGTTTGAGGAGCAGCCGAAGCCTTTTTGTGGGCTTCTTTAGGCTGGACCTGCGGTTTTGCATCTTGATGCAAGGCCGCTTTCGCTTTCGGTGGAATCGGCTTCGCCGTATGAGCTTTCGCGGGTTTAGCCGTCGGAGCTACCGGTTTTTGCGGACGGGGAGTCCCCCGTTTCGCCGGTTTAGCGTTGCCATTAGGACGAACAGTCGCGATGGTTGCACTCGATTCGGCCGCCCGACGGGACTTCCGCTCGATGAATTCGCGTTTGCCGTCGTCTTCCGGCACCGCGACGATCAAGGTCGCGCCTTTGCCGGTGCCGGCCGGTTTCTCGGTGGGCTCCACCGCTTTTTTCGCGGGGGCCTTCCGATGGGCCGGTTCCTTTTTGAGGACGGTCGGGGTCGGGGTCGTTAAGGTTGTGGGAGCAGTCTGAGGCTCTGCGGATTCGACTTTTGCCACGGGTTTGGCCGCAGCTTTTGGGGCTGCCGGTTTCGCTGGGGCTTTGTTGACCGCTTTAGAAGCGGGTTTCGATTCCACTGCCGCAACGGGTTTCGGTTCGACTTTAGGTTGAACCGGGGCCGCGCTCGGATGCAGATCGATATAGACTTTGTAGCCAAAACTGTTCTTTTCGGCTTTGAAGAGAATGCCTTTTAAGGTCAGTTCGGCTTTCGGAGAAGACAAAGCGGCAATCACTTGCTCTTGGTCTTTCGTCGTGAGATCGATGGGGCCGTGAACGGGGTTCACGTACGGGATCGAAGGATCGCGGAAGAGCAGATCATAATGCTCCGCGCACATCCGGAGAGCATAATCGATCGAATGGCCTTCGCCATAGTAGAGGTGCTTTTCGAGCATCACGGTCGGCTTAGTGGGGTTCGCTTCTTTCACGACGGGATTAACCGCCGCTTTCGGAGCTTCAACCGGCTTAGCCGCCGCCACGGGGGCGTTATTTTGAACGGGTTTAGCCGCAATGGGCTTCGCGACGTTCTTCGCTTGGATCAACTTAGTCTTTTCCTCGTGGAGCTTGGCGTCATTATAAGTCAGTTTGAGCGCAGTTTTCCGATCTTCCGGCAGCATTTGAATCGCCTTTAATTGGGCGTCAATGTCATTCAGTTTGCTGGCCGAGGGATAGTTCGGATTGGCCAAGTTGGCCGCCAATTTCCGATCGTTATCGAGAACCTTGTTGAAGGCGTCGTTGGGATCTTTCGGGGCAGGTTTAACCTGCTTTTGGGGCCGATCATGGTGAAAAAGACCATGGAGGCCATGATGTTGGGGTTTCGCACCGTCACGGTCGGGTGCGGAGTGATAACTCTGATGGACGTATCCAGCCGGCATCCCATGATTGATATCAAGGGTGCTGTCCGGAAGAAGCTTGTAGACCGCGACTTGGTAGCCGCGTTGGCTTTCGAGCGAATTTAAATCTCTTAAATCCGAGGCTAAGCCTTTATCTTGGGTGATGATGAGGCAACGATAACGGATCCGAAGATTCGATACGGTGGTGTATATCACATTATCTGCGAAGTTCTGCCCTCTCTCTTTTTTGGTAAATTCGAGAATTTTCGAACGTTTGACTTGGTGCAGAATCTTCAGTGCGCGCTTCGACTCGATTCGGACGGAATCGTCGTCGTGGTTTTTGGAATGCTTTTTGAGTTCATCGACGCACTTATTCAGAATTTGGATATGGAGACCGTCCCGCAAATAATCTTTTGCGTTAACGAGGACATCCATCCAGGCGGGGAAGCTGTCTTCCATCAGAGAACACGTGTCTACGATCACATAGTCGAATCCATTGAGGAATTTGGCTAGCGACGAGGCTTTGTTCTCGTCATTAAACATAATATTAGGTTTT
>MVZL01000204.1 GCA_002068375.1 Tenericutes bacterium ADurb.BinA155 | reverse complement strand
AAGAAAGATCGCCGTTCCTAATTCTTCGGGATGTGGATTCCAAAGACCTTCATGGCGTTTCGAGCCATGAGGTTATGATACATATGGGCGGGCAAACGCAGCCGATTCGTGAAGTAATCGTGATACATCGGATTGGCTAAAGTATCGACTCCATCGATTGGATTATCGGTTCCAAACATCAGGCGGTCCGGACCGATTTTCGTTAAGATCTTCCGGGCGATTTTCATATTGACCCAAGCGGTGTCGCCATAGATGTTCGGGGTGGTTTTCATCACTTCGAGCGCGGCCGAGTTATCGCTGCAGAGCTGGCAATGGGCCGCCACGAAAATGACATCGGGGTTAAAATCGGCGACGGTCTTCAGAAAATGGATATCGCTATATTGGTCTTGGGCGGTATGGACGAGGATCGGCATTTGAAAGGTCCGGGCCAAATTGATCCAAGGCATCATCGTCTTGGTGTCGATCCTGAGGTGCGACTCATAGGGATGGAATTTTAGCCCGTAGATGTAGCGGCGGTTCTCCGCAATGTAATCGATCAGTTCTTGGCTGAGTTTCTCTTTGCGGGGCCGAATCCAGACTAACGCCCCGAGCTCGGTCGGGTATTTCTTCACGAAGGCGACGACTTCTTTAAGGCAGGCCAAAGTATTCTTTTCGACCTTGAGCTTTTTGCCAACGCTAGGGAACTCGGCGGCATCGCAATTTGAAAGCAAGGAAAACTTGACGCCGTATCGTTCCATGGATTCGGCGATCATGTCTTCGGATTTTTTAATGGAGGGCCAACTGGCGATATGGGCGTGAGAGTCAATGATAAACATAAGGGAATTTCTTCCGTGTTATTGTAGACCCCATTGTCTTTAAGGACAATGGAAGCGCATACTAATTTTGATGAAGTATCAGGAAATCAGCCCTCATTGCGGCTACATTGAATCGGAGCCGGGCTTAATCTGCCCGAAGATTGGGGTAGTTCGTGGGAGCAAAGGCACCTTTTATTTCGATACGGGGGCGAGCCAAAAACAATTGAAGGTCCTTGAAGCGATGCGGCAAGCGAAGCAACTTCCAAATCCTTCCGCTTTGGCGATCTCCCATTTCCATAATGACCACATTGCCAACTTCGCCTATTTTTCTTCGTGTGAGACCTATGGAAGCAAGCAAACTGGAAAGTACGTTCGGATCGATCATGAAGTCACGGGTCCCCTCGTTTTGGATTTAGGCGAGGTCACGGTGAAGCTTCTCCCCTTGCCGAGTTCTCACGCGAAAGGCTCCTTAATCGCCGTGATCCCCGAAGAAAAAGTCGCCTATTTGGGCGATGGGGTTTATGAAGCGGTCGGCTTTGAAAAACCTTACTATGACCGGAGCTTATTCTATGAGATGAGCCAGGTCCTATTAAGCCTCGACATCGGCCATTACGTCTTCGGGCACGAGAGCATTTTAACGGAAGATAATTCTCTCGGAATGAAAACCTTTTTGAGTGAGACCGCCGCGAAAATAAAAGCCGCGGGAGGCCCGCGGCTCTATTTGGACGAAGACTAGCGGCGCATCAATTTCTCCATCAACGCTTTCATCTGAACTTCGTCGATTCCGTTATTGTCGTTATTGAGGAAGACGAAATCCGCTTCTTTTTTGTGGGGCTCGACGTACTTGTAGTGCATCGGCTTCACCGAGGCGAAATATTGGGTGATGACCGAATTCACGGTCCGACCCCGTTCATCGATGTCACGCAAGATCCGCCGGGCCAAACGAATGTCAGGATCGGCATCGACATAGATCGTGAAATCGTAGTATTTCTTCGCTTCGGGAATCTGCAAGGTCATGATCCCTTCGACGATCACGACGTCGGTCGGCTTAAAGGCCAGTGGGAGCGGCTTCCGGGTGTGGGTCGCAAAATCGTATTGGGGCACCTGGATCGTTTGGCCTTGGCGAATGGCGAGAAGATGCTTAATGAAAAGCTCGCTATCCAAGGTTACCGGGTCATCGTAATTGATTAAGGCGCGTTTGGCCATCGGCAGGGCGCTTTGGTCCCGATAATAGCCGTCGTAGGAGAGGACGCTCACCTCATGAGGAAGATTCGTCACGATCGCATGGCTGAGAAAGGTCTTTCCTGAGCCTGATCCGCCACAAATGGCAATGATATAAGGCATAATTTTAACCCCCTGATATTTTAGGCAAAAACAAGAAGGAGATAAACAATAGACTTGCTAAACGGCTCCCCATGAGTAGAATAAACGTGCGCCTTGGGGTGTAGCCAAGCGGTAAGGCATGGGTCTCTGAAACCCACATGCACTGGTCCGATCCCAGTCACCCCAG
>MVZL01000203.1 GCA_002068375.1 Tenericutes bacterium ADurb.BinA155 | reverse complement strand
GGTGTTGAGCGTGTAGTAGCCTAAATCGGAAATCGTCATGGTTCCAAGTCGAATCCCGAAGAAATAGAAGGTCCGGGGCGTCGATTGCTGGAAAAGATAGACGTAGTTACTGAAGCCAGCCCAAGTCGGTCCGACCGTATCCAGCTGATCCTCGTAATAGGTGTACCAAGAATAATGAAGGGTCTGGAACAAAGGGATGAAGGAGAAGAGCAAGAAGGCCACCATGAAAGGGATTAAGAAGATATAGCCCCATTTGGCATAATGGACATGCCCGGGGATGATCTTTCCGTTTTTATCCAGTTTCATGGTGGACTCCTTTCCTTTTAATGAATGAGCGGGGATGGCTTTAGGGGCCACCCCCGCCCGATCACTCTTCAATCAAAATCAGAGAGTGACGTTATCGAAGCTCGAATCGTAGGTCAAACCGGTGTATTTAGCATTCAGTTTGGTCTTGAAGGCGGCGATCGCATCGGCTAAGGTCGCAGTCGTGCCATTGAAGAAGTCCTTCATCGCACCCTGCATCTGCTCGTTGCAGCCTTGGTCATAAGCGCAAGCGTTCTTCATGCTGATCTTGGCCGCGTTCTCTTTGAAGAGAGCGATGTGGTTTTGTCCACCCAAGAATTCGGAACCATAAGTCTTATCGGCAGCGATGGCGTTCATCGCCGGGATGTTGTTGGTGTAGTCCTGAGTCTTGCGGGTGATCTTATCAGCAATCTCTTGGTTGCAGGTCATCTTTTGCATGATGTCCTTAACCTTGCCAATGTTGTCGGATCCTTTCGCACCGCAGAGCCAGCTGCCGCCCCAATACCAGGAAGCGGGCCCTTGGCAGACCGCGTAGTCGCCATAGAGGGATTTGCTCACATCGCCGACGTTGCCGAGCTTATCCGGATCAGCGTTGCCAGCGAGGGTGAAGTTAATGCCCCAAGTGCTGTAGAAGTAGCCGAAGACTTTGTCGCCATGCGGGCCTTGGTTCTTCTGCCATTGAGTATCCCAGAGCGAAGTGCCGTCGTTGTACTTCGAATCGGTATAGCTCTTCGTGGCTTTGATCCAGCCCTTAATCTGATCATCGAGGTGGACGACCTTGTTGGAATCGACCCAAGGTTTCGCCATGTTGTTCGAATAGACACGATAGGCATCATCGTAGCCCGAGAGCATGTAGACGCCTTTGGCTTTCGCCTGGGCGGCAACCGAGTCGAACTTGGTCCAATCGCTTAAGGCAGCCTGGACGGTGGCCGGATCATCGGAACCAAGGATATCCTTGGCCAAATCGCGACGATAGGCATAAAGCCCCGGGGTCGCTTGCCAGCTGACGGCCTTTAATTTGCCGTTAACGGTGCAGATGTCCTTCGTGTATTGATACATGTTGGAGACATCGCTCGCGGAGAGTCCGACATCGCCTTGGACATCGAGGGTGTAATCCGTCGCGGTGTACTTGGTCGCATAGTCGGCTTCGATGAGGAACATATCGACTTTGTCGTCGGTCGCCGCGTCGCCTTGGGCCTTCAGATCAGCGTCGAGTTTGGTCTGATAGCCGTTGTTGTCGTTCGCGGTGATGAGGAAGTTGACCTTCGTCCCATCCTTTAATAGATCGTAAGAAGAGCCGTCGGCCGCTTTCACGGTCTTATCGAAGTCCGGATAGAAGGCTTCGAAGCGTTGCTGGAATTCGTCGTTCCAGCACTCGATGTTGATCACCTTTCCCTCAGGGGCAGAAGATGAAGAATTGTTACCGCAGCCAACTAACGATAGGAGACTGGCCACAGTAATCACAGACAAAGCTAACATTGATTTTTTCATAGAATAATTTGTTATTCCTCCTTTCAATGTGTTGCTTATGCTTATCCGCCCCTACAAAGCGGCTATAGCCTTAATGGTGCCACCTTCTTGCAGATGGCCGCTGACGGTGATTTGTTCCGGAACAAACGTCTCCGGATGTTCGATCCGCTCGATGAGTTTGGAAGCCGCCAATCTTCCAATCATGTCGCTGCCTTGGCAATACGTCGTGAGAACCGGTTCCAGCATCCGTGACAAAACGATGCCGTCATATCCGGCGATTGAAATCTGATTTAAAGAAGAATTGATGAGACGCGAGGAGACGATCGTCGCCACCGCTGAAACGTCATCGGGAAGAATGATGCAAGTCGGGGCGTCCGGAAGCTTCGCAATTTCCGAAACGCATTTGGAAACCGTGGCCGGATCGTGATAGACGGCGCTTTGGATGAAACCATCAGGAATCGCAAGGCCGAGTTTGCCGCATTCGCGAACGAAGCCCGCCAATCTTTTCCGAGTCACATCGGTGTCTTCGCCATGGATG
>MVZL01000202.1 GCA_002068375.1 Tenericutes bacterium ADurb.BinA155 | reverse complement strand
GAAATCCATGGCAAAGAAACTCGTGATTTTAGGTGGGACGGGCTTTTTAGGGTATTACACCGCCCTCGCGGCTTTGAAGGAAGGCTACGAAGTCGCTTCGATCGCTTATCCCGATATCAAACTCGATGGTTGGTTCCCGAAAGAAGTCAAAGTGATGGAAGCTGATCTCTTCAAGGATGATGAAGATAAACTGGCGGCCTTGATGAAAGGCTACGATTACATGATCTATTCGGTCGGCCCCGATGATCGGGTCACTCCGAAAGCCCCGGCGAAGGAATTCTTCTATGATCGCCTCGTGACTTATTGCGCGAAATGCTTCCGGGCTGCCGAAAAAGCCGGAGTCAAGAAAGCGGTGGTCTACAACTCTTACTTCACTTACTTTAACGACATCTATCCGAAAGCCCATTTGGCTGAGAACCATTGCTATGTCGCGGCCCGAATCGCCCAATACAAGACCCTTAATGAGCAGAAGAAAGCCATGGAAGTCGTGACCTTAGGGCTTCCTTACATCTTTGGGGCGATGCCAGAGCGGATACCGCTGTGGCGCGATGTCTTCCTGAACCGGTTTGCCTATGGCAAGAAAGTCATCTTCTTCCCGAAAGGCTCGACTTCGATGATCGCGGTGGAGCACGTGGGCGAAGCGGGGGTCGGAGCCCTCGAGTATGGCAAAGATGGCGCGTTCTATCCGGTCGCCGATGAAAACCATACCTATAACTGGATGCTCGATACCATGATGATGGCGGGCTTAGGCAAGAAACGGAAGATCATGAATCCGGCCGGTTGGATTTGCGGTTTAGGCGCGAAATCGATCATCCATGCCGATAAGAAAAAAGGTTTGGAACCGGGCTTATATTATCCAAAAGTCATGACCGATATCATGTCGAAGAACATGGTGATCCCCCAAGAAAAGATCGATGAAGTCTGCACCGAGCTTCATATCGGACGCGGTGGCCTCAAAGAGTCGATTGAGGTGATGATGGATCGCTGCTACCCCAACCATTCGTTCAAATGAAAAAAGCACTTCTTTATTATTTTTCGGGAACCGGGAACACGGCTTTGTGCGCCTCCTTTTTGAAGTCGCACCTCGAAGAACTCGGCTGGCAAGTCGATCTCTATGGCTATGAAGCTCCCTTTCAAAACGTCCCGAGCCCCGAAGGCTATGACCTCCTCGGCTTTGGTTATCCGATCCACGCGTTCAACACCCCGCTTGCGTTCTTAAAGTTCGTGAAGAAGTACCTCCCGAAAGGGAACCAAAAGTACTTCATCTTCAAAACCTCGGGCGAACCGTTCCGCTTTAACGATTCTTCCTCGCATAAGCTCTATCGGATCTTAAAGAAAAAGGGTTACCAGTTCGTGATGGAAAAGCATTACATCATGCCTTACAACATCATGTTCCGTTACCGCGATTCTTTAGCGAAGCAAATGTACCTTTATCTCGATGCCCTCACCAAGATGGAAGCGATCCGCCTTAATCAGGGCGAAGTGGATAAACCCCATTATCCTTGGAACCACCAATTTCTTTCGGTGCTTCTCCGGATCGAATGGATCGCTCCCCCGGTCAATAGCTGGATCACTTCGGTCAATCGGAAGAAGTGCATCAACTGCGATCGCTGCATCAAAAACTGCCCGAATCAAGCGCTTTATCGGAATAAAAAAGGCAAGATTAAGATTCATGCAACCGCTTGCTCTTTGTGCATGCGCTGCACGATGAACTGCCCAAAAGACGCTTTCCGCTTCGGCTTTCTCAATGCTTGGAAGGTCAATGGGACCTATGACTTTAAAAAGATCCTCGCTGATCCTACAATTCCGTCTTATTACGTCTACCCGCACGTGAAGGGTTACTTCAAGCATTTCCGCAAATACTTCCAAGCCCAAGATCAACTCTTGAGGCAGTATCGAATAGCCATCCCCGTCGTCTATCCGCCAGAATCAAAGTGAGCGATCGTTTTGATTCGTTGGCCGCTTCGACTGATTTTCCTATAGAAAAGAAGGATAGGCGGTTATAATATCGGGGCTATCCTCGATAGCGAAGCTGATCCATTAGCTCAGCTGGTTTAGAGCGGGCGACCTATAATCGCCAGGTCCGATGTTCAAGCCATCGATGGATCACCAATACGGAGGCGTACCCAAGCGGCTCAAGGGGTCGGTCTTGAAAACCGATAGTGGGGCCTAGCCCCAGCTCGAGTTCGAATCTCGACGCCTCCGCCAGATAATCCAAACGAATCTCGTCTGAATCTCGAGATTCGTTTTTCTTTTCTTAAGGAGTTTAGACTGCGGGAACATACCAATCTAAGGGATCACCGACAAAGAAACGGTAGTCCTT
>MVZL01000201.1 GCA_002068375.1 Tenericutes bacterium ADurb.BinA155 | reverse complement strand
TTTTGTGTTGACTCCTTCGCCCTCGCACGCGTATAGTCATACACGCTGGCGTTTGCGTTGATACGCGAGGTTGCCGACACACCCACAGGCGTTGTCATGAATGGGTGGCCGGGGAATTCGCGCGAAGCAAAATAGCCTAGTAGCCTGAAACATTTCATCAAGGAGGAAAATTCATGGCGAAAGAAAAACAGATCCGGGTGCGCTTACTTGCCTACGATCACAAGATCCTCGACCTCAGCGTTGAGAAGATCATGGACGTGGCCAAGAAGACCGGAGCCGGTGTGGTGGGACCAATCCCGCTCCCGACCGAAAAGCAGGTCTACACGGTTCTCCGTGCTACCTTCAAGTACAAGGATAGCCGCGAACAGTTCGAGATCCGCACGCATAAGAGATTGCTCTATATCACCAATCCCACTAAGGAAACCGTCGAAACCTTACGCAAGCTCGATTTACCCTCGGGCGTTGACATCGACATCAAGTTATAAAGGAGGACCGCAGCATGAAATCCATCATCGGAAGAAAAATGGGCATGACCGAGGTCTTTGCCTCGGACGGGACCATGTATCCCGTGACCGTCGTTGAGGTACTTCCCAACGCCGTCATTGCCAAGAAAACCAAGGAGAAGGATGGCTATGAAGCCATTCAGGTGGGCTATGAAGATAAGCTCGAACGCTCCACAAACAAGGCTGAGAAAGGCATCTTCAAGAAAGCCAACGTCTCGCCGAAACAGCACTTATACGAATTAAAGGGCGACGAAGTCTACTCCAAGAACGTCGGAGAGACTCTCACCTGCGACTTATTCAAAGCCGGCGAAGTGGTCGATGTCATCGGCACCAGCAAGGGCCATGGCTATAGCGGCACCATCAAGCGCTATCACCACATCATCGGACCGAAAGGCCATGGTTCGGGTTACCACCGTCAGATTGGCTCGTTAGCCAATAACGGCCGTACCAACAACCGTGTCATTCCGGGCAAGACCATGTCGGGCCATTGGGGCCCGAAACAGGCGACGTTACTCAATGTGACGATCGTCGAGGTCAATGCCGAGAAGGGCTATATCCTTATTAAAGGCGGATTACCGGGACCCCGTCGCTCGATCGTGATGCTCCGCACCCCGATCAAGGCGCAATTCCGTCATCCGGAAATCAAACCGATCTATGACGTGAAGGTCGCGGACGCGGAAGCCAAGGCGAAAGCCGAAGCTGCCGAGAAAGCTGCCGCGGAGGCCAAGAAGGCCGCCGAAGAGAAGAAGAAGGCTGACGAAGCCGCTGCCGCCGCGAAAGCGGAAGCCGACAAAGTCGCCGCTGCTGCCGCGAAGGAGCGGGCTGAAAAGGCCGCTGCTGAAGCTGCGGCGAAACCCGCTGAGGCTGCGGCCCCGGCTGCTGAAGTTAAACCGGCGGAAGCTGCCGCTCCCGCTACCGATAAGAAAGGAGAATAACCATGGCTGAAAAATCAATCTCATTACCGGTGGTTAGTCTCGCCGGAGAGAAAGTCGGCACCGTCGCGGTGTCCGCTGAAGTCTTCGGGATCAAAGATCCCAACATCCAGGTCGTTCATGATGCCGTTGTGGTGGATCAGGCCAATCAACGCCAAGCCACTGCGAAGACCAAGAAACGCCACGATGTCAATGGCTCGGGGATTAAACCCTGGCGCCAAAAGGGAACTGGCCGCGCCCGTGCGGGCGATCGTCAGTCTCCGCTCTGGGTCGGAGGCGGCAACGTCTTCGGACCGGATGGCAATCAAAACTACAAGCTCTCGCAGAACAAGAAGGCGCACAAGCTCGCGCTCAAGACCGTCCTCTCTGAGAAAGCCGCGAAAGGCTTAATCGTCGTTGACGAGATCAAACTCGCCAAGGTCTCGACCAAAGCCTTCGCCAAAGATCTCGCCGCCCTCAAAGTTGCGGGCAAAGTCCTCCTTGTCAGCGATGACAAGGCGATCCGCGCTTCCGGCAAGAATGTTGAAGGCGTGAAGATCGTCGCCGCCAATAACCTCTCGGTGTTCGATGTGCTCAATTGCGCGTCCCTCGTCGTGAGCAAGGCCGACGTGAAGAAAATCGAGGAGGCCCTCAAATAATGGAAAACGAAGAGAAGAAAGTCGAAGCTAAGGCCGAAGTTAAACCCGAAGCCAAAGCCGAAGTGAAAGCCGAGAAAGCTCCCGCCAAGAAAGCGGAAGCCAAGAAAGCCCCGGCCAAAGAAGCCCCGAAGAAGAGCTTCCCGAAAGCGACTGCTCACGATTACGAAGTCATCGCGGCTCCGCACATCACCGAGAAGTCGATGGCGTTAATGCAGAATGCTAATAAGGTAACCGTGCGCGTGAGCGCTTGCGCGAACAAGGC
>MVZL01000200.1 GCA_002068375.1 Tenericutes bacterium ADurb.BinA155 | reverse complement strand
GCTCAGCGAGGCGACGTTAGCTTGATACTCTTTGTAGTTTTCGACCCGGGCGTGGAGGGTTTTTCCCGCCGCAGCGGCTAAGGTGGTGAAACTAGTTAATCCGATCGGGGCGCTGGCCGCCATCGTGACGGTCCCGCTACTCGTGATCGGAGCGTTTCGGGCATAAAGCAGATAGGCGGTCGATACCGCTAAACTCGGTAAGAAGTTCAGGCTCGAAGTCGTAAAGGTCCCGCTGCTCTGCCAGTTTAAGAAATTGCCGGCCAAATAGGCATCGTTCATCGTCGTTGTGGTCGGAACGAGGGCGTATTCGAGGCTGGTATAGACGGTGTAATTGACTTGGAGATCCATCTCATCGTGGTAGACCGCGCTCACTTGGTTCGTATCATTGACCCAACGCTGTTCGGCCGATCCTTGAACCGAGCCCCCCGTCACCGGGTTACGGGCCACCACGCTTAAGCTCAGGGTCTCGGAAGCGTAGGCCGCGGTCGAGTTATAGGTGCCAAAAGCGAAAGTCGATCCATAAAGAAAATAAGTCGAGGAAGTATTCGCGGTCCCGGTATAAAGATTTAAGCCGACCGTCCCATCCGAATATTCAGACGGGGTTAAGGAAGAATAGGTGAAGGTGCCTTCGCTAAAGGTGCCCGAAATCGTGTAGATTTCAGAAGAACGAAGTCCGACGATCCGATCGGTTTCGTAATCGATCGTAGCGGACGGAGTCGCCGCTTTATAGATTCCCGTTGTATCAGTGAAGAGCGCTTCATAAGCCGTCTTCGCGGTTGAATAAGCCGAAACGATCGCTTTGGAGGCATCGCCACTAAAGAGCAGGTTCGGGGCATAAAGGAATGTCAGCCGTTCCGGCATCGATAAAGACTGGAAGGCGCTTTGAGCGGCTGCGCCCGAAGTGAAGGTTCCATTACTTAGAGCATTCGCAAAATTGAGCGCCGAGTAATACGTCTTCGCACTTTTCGGGAACTTCCAGCATTTGAGGTTGGCCAGCGTCTGATCGCTCGGATTGAAGGCCATCGAGCTCTCGACACTCGGGCTATTGGTATCGGCCATATAGAAGCCGCCCACCATCACATTCTCATACACGGTCCCCTCATTTTGAACGAGGGCGAGATGGGTGTAGTCGCTGGTTGAAGAATCGACGAAAGTAATCGCATAGCTGGAGCCGGATGGCGTGGCGCATACCGCTTTGCCATCATTAGGGCTCACCAGTTGCGGCGAAGTCGCGGTTCCGAAATAAAGGGTCCAGAAGCAACCGCCTAATTCTTGGAGCTGGCTCGCGGTTAAAGCGTAGGGATCATCGGTGTTCTCGATCCGTAATCGCTTGGTCTTGTAGGTTTGGCTGCCATAGGTGTGCGAAAGGAAATACATCCAGGAATTGCCAGAGGCATCATGCCCGGGGTTCCCAAAGAGGAAATAATCATCCGTGGCATCAGCCGTGCCAATCGTCGTCCCAATCGTTAAAGGGCTATAGGTGGTTCCGGAGGAAGCCGGTTCCACCGCCTTAACCGAATCCGATCCCACCACCCCACACGCCACCAAGGAAAGTCCAAGCAGTAACGTTAAGGCAAGTTTGCTGGGGCGGAGAAGGTTCTTTTTTAGGGATGAGGAAAGAAAACTCATAACGCTGGTAATTATACGTTTCTTTAGCGAGGTGAAAATAGATTCTTTTACCTCTTTTGCCTTAAGGCAAAGAAAAAGAAAGGCCTTGATCGCTCAAGGCTTGTAATTCGTAAGCAAACGAGATGTTCTTTTGATAAGAAGAGGGGATGACAAGTCTGAAGGCCTCAACTCCCTACCAGCAAAAGCTATTTCAAAAGAGATGATTCGACACTGCCGAAATAAAAGGGCGTGCAGTAGTCCCAAGTATCGAGTTGAGTCGGATTGATGGTAAAGCCAATCCGCTGAATGCTTTCTCCATGCTCGGCAACGGTTCCATCCGGCTTCAATAACTGGGCAAGGATCCGAACCTCGCCACTGCTTGGAAACGCAGACGTGGGGATTTCAAACCGGTTCGACTCGCCAAAAGACCACTGGCCATAACCATTCGGAGTGTCGATGTAGTCAGGTTGGCCCACCGTGTAGAGGCTCTTTTGGTAATTTTCGTCGGTTTGAGTGGAAGAATAAGCTAGTTTCTCTGCGCACACGACCTGAAGAGTAATTTTTAATGAGAAGATGGAATCTGAATGGTCCTTTAGATAAGCTTCGTTGAGACCCGACTTGACTTCGATGATTTCAGAAGCATATCCAATATTAGTCGAGGCCGGGTAGAATCCGACTTCGAAATTTGAAACAATCGTATAAGCCTCACTAGCCATCCGCTCATAGTAATTGG
>MVZL01000199.1 GCA_002068375.1 Tenericutes bacterium ADurb.BinA155 | reverse complement strand
TTCCGATAAGGTATCGGAGATGACGTAGGTCGACATCGTCGGCATGAAGACCATTTCGGCCGCGGAAACGATGCCAGGCACCGACTGGGGCAGGACCGAATCGATGAAGACGTGGAAGGGATTAGCCCCCAAATCCGCGGCGGCTTCAAGCTGGGACCGATCGAGTTTCAGCATCGTGGTATAAAGCGGAAGGATCGTGAAGGGCAGGTAGTTATAGACCAAGCCGATCATGGTTGCGAGATAAGGATAGTTGCCGCCGTTGATGCCTAGCCAGCTCAGAACGTCTCGAGTCGCGCCGGTCCGGAGGACGAAGTTGATCCACATCGGCATCACGAAGAGCATCACGAGCACGGTGTTCGTGTTGTACTTCTTGTTGGCCAATAAGTAAGCCACGGGGTAGCCGATCAATAAGCAGATGATGGTGTTGAGGACGCCGATGAAGAGCGAGACGACGAGGACGTTCAGCTTATCGGTCGAGGTGAAGAAGTTCACGAGGGCCGCCCAGCTGAAGACCAAGCTCCCGGAATCGGTGGTCTCGGTGAACGCATAAACGATGATGATGAAGATCGGGATGATGACGAAGAGCAAAAGGAAGAGCGCATACGGGATCGCCATGTATTTCCGTTTGAAGGAGAAGAAATGCTTGGCTTTGATTTTCTCGTGCTGCTCGATTGTTTTCGCCCCAATCACGTGGTCGGGGTTGACCGCTTCAAGCTTTTTATTGGACGACATAATTGTCGAGGTCTCCCTTTAAGCGGAGCTTGATGTCTTCCTTCTTGATCGCCACGCTCACGATATCGTTCTCGTTCCAGTTGTAGGGTGTATTCACAACGAAATCTTCATCGTCGTCGGTCCGAACGATCAATTGATAGTGATCGCCGATCCAAACTTTGTTGATGACGCTGCCTTTGCTTTGACCAACGCTGAGATCGTCCGATAGATCCACCTTGTCGAGGGCGGCTTCCGCCACCACCTCCGCGTCTTTGAAGTCATAGCGTTTCTTGGTTTTCGAATCGACCACATAGCCATCGACGTCCATCCGCGAATGGGGGACGAGTTGGGTGAGGTCGCAATCGAACGGATCTTCGCCGATCACGACTTGGCCGTTGCTGTTGATCCAAGCATCGGTGTATTCGTTCTCGGTGAGTTCCTTCTTCATGATCTGGATGTTCTCTTTGACCACGTGGAGCGAAACGTTGGCTCCGACCTTATGGTCATGAGTATCGCGGCATAAGACTTCGTTCTTGCCGACGTTCACGACGAACTCATAGTGGACGCCTTTGAAGATCTTGCTGGTGATCACGCCATCGACGGTCCCTTTGCCAGGGTTGCCCATGATGACGTCTTCCGGCCGGATCGTGATATCGACTTTCTCGTTCAGCGGGAAATCGTCGATGCAGTTCCAAGCCGCGCCGATGAAGCGGACTTTCTTCTTGCCGATCATCGTGCCGTTATAAATATTGGATTCGCCGATGAAGTCCGCGACATAAGCGGAGACCGGTTCGTTATAGATCCCCTCAGGGGTCCCGACTTGTTGGATCACGCCGTTTTTCATGACGACGATCGTGTCCGACATCGTGAGGGCTTCTTCTTGGTCGTGGGTGACGTAAATGAAAGTGATGCCGAGTTTCTTATGCATATCCTTCAATTCGATCTGCATGTCTTTCCGCATCTTGTGGTCGAGGGCGCTTAACGGCTCATCGAGGAGAAGAACCTTGGGTTCATTCACAATCGCTCGCGCGATCGCGACCCGCTGCTGCTGGCCGCCCGAGAGGGTTTCAACATCGCGGTCTTCCATTTCGTCGAGGTCGACGATGGTGAGGGCCCGTGTGACTTTTTCATCGATTTCCTTGGCCGAAAGGTGCTTGAGCTTCATCACCTTTTTGCCATGGCGATCACTCACTTCGGTCGGAACCTTTTTGAGCTTTAAGCCGAACGCGACGTTGTCATAGACGTCGAGGTGCGGGAAAAGCGCGTAGTGTTGGAACACCGTGTTGACCGGACGCTTATAAGGCGGAAGCATTGAGATGTCTTCGCCATTTAAAAGAATCTGGCCTTTGGTCGGGATTTCAAAGCCCGCGATCATCCTTAGCGTCGTCGTCTTGCCGCAGCCTGAGGGGCCGAGGATGGTGACGAACTCGCCTTTCTTGATGTCGAGGTTGAAATCGTTGACGACGGTGACCCCGTCGAACTCCTTCGTGATGTGCTGAAGGCTGATGATGATGTTGTCGGATTTTGGAGCGTCCATGACGTTATCCTCCCTTAGTCAAGAAGACAAAGACTATGACCGTTTCATTTCTGCTATCAAATGAGTCAGAAATTTAACGAGAAGAATAATGCATTTAGTTGCA
>MVZL01000198.1 GCA_002068375.1 Tenericutes bacterium ADurb.BinA155 | reverse complement strand
ATTCTTCGATCGTGATGGGCGGAGTGACCCGCCTTTATCCGCTCGATAGTTTGCTATTGGGTCTCCTTTACTCCTTCATTGGCTTTGCCCTTTATTTCTATGGTTACAAGAAATACGACGGGAAAGAGGATCGTTTCCCGACGGAGAAGATCCATCAGAAGGTCTTAAAGAGCATATTCCGTCCCATCTTTGCTTTCATCGCCCTCTTCTTTATCGGGGGGCTCGCCCATCTTTTCTACACGATCGACTACACGCAAAAGAACTGGTGGGAGATGCTAAGTTTCTACCTCCTCATGGCTCTTCCTAGCGTTGAAGCCGGCTTCTATGAATATGGCTTTAAGGAAGAATCCGATCCGATCCAATCCCAATATAAAGCCTTCCATTATTCGGTTTGGATGGCTCTTTCTGCCCTCGTTACGGTCCTCTTCTTCTTAGTGGCCTATCTCGTGAACCCCGCCTTCCTCGTCGAATCGGGGGTGGCCTATCTGCCGGCCGATTTCTTAAAGTCGATCCCCTTCGGTCCCTTCATCCTCATTTTCGGGGTCCTCATTCCTCCCCTCATCGCCTTTTTCCGCTTCTTGCGTCCGAGCAAGAAGGCCAAGTCGGAGCCGAGCGAATCGGAATAAATCTCTTTGTTGTCCTTCGCGCGAGCGCATGCTATAGTAGTTCCGCGGAAATCCCGTCGTGGTTCCGTATAAGTCCAATGGTTTAGAGTGGCCTTAGTTGCCACTCTTTCTATTGTTAGGAGGTTCATGTTCGCTGAAGAAAAAGTGAAAAGCGTCTTGCTTCCGGTTCTTACGGAAGAAGGCTACGACCTCGTGAGTGTCCATTATTTGGTCACCAGCGATGGCCCCCAACTTCAAGTCGTGGTCGACCGGGATAGCCCGATTAGTCTCGACGACATCGTGAAGCTCTCCGATCCCTTATCCGCGGCCTTAGATGCCGCCGATCCGATCGAAGGAGCTTACACGCTCGACATCTCCTCCGCCGGGGCCGAAAAGCCCGTGGCCTTAGAAAAGCTTCCGAAATATGTCGGGAGCTACGTCAACCTTCATCTTAGCCGCCCGTATCACGGTGAAAACATCGTGGAAGGGGAGCTCGCCTCAATCGAAAACGGAATGGTTCGGTTGGTTCGCTCCAAGAAGTCCCGTTCCGAAACGATCGAATTCCCCCTGGGGGATATCGATAAGGCGCGTCTCGCCATCAAATTCTAAAAAAAGGATCATCGAAAGGATTAAAAACTATGGATGCAACAGCGTTCTTCGCCGCAGTGAATGAACTCGCGGAAAGCAAAGGAATCAGCAAAGAAGCCGTGATCGATTCGCTCAAGGATTCGATCCAAAAGGCCTATATCAAATATCTCGGTGGGGGCGATGACGCCAAAGTCACCGTCACGATCGACGAAGAGAAAGGCGCCATCGAAGTCGCCCAGATCAAGACCGTCGTGGACGATGTCCAGGATGACTATCTTGAAATCTCGGTCGAAGATGCGAACGCCGGCTTAAAGAAAGCCAAATACAAGGCCGGGGATGATTTTGCGATCCCGTGCTCGGTCGATGATTTCAGCAAGGTGGCGGCGATGGCGGTCAAAAACCTGCTCCGTCAGAACTTAGCGACGGCCGAACGGACCGCGCTTTATGAAATCTATAAGGATCACATCGGCGAGATGGTGACCGGCACCGTCGAAAAAGCCGACGATCGTTCCGTCTCCGTCAACATCGGCCGGACCACGGTCGAACTCGGCCGCCGCGAAATGATCGGCGACGAGTATTTCAAAGTCGGCGATCCGATCAAGGTCTACATCCAAGAAGTCAAATCCGCGGTGCCCGAAGAAGGCAAAGCCCCACGGGGACCTCAGATTGAAGTCACCCGTTCTTCCGAAGGCTTCTTAAAGCGCCTTTTCGAAGAAGAAATCCATGAAATCTACGATGGCACCGTCATCATCAAAGGGATCGCCCGGGAAGCCGGAATCCGGAGCAAGGTCGCCGTCATGTCCAATAACGAAGACGTCGATGCGACCGGCGCTTGCATCGGCCAAGCCGGTTCGCGGATCCAAAAGATCGTCGCCCAACTCGGCAATGGTAAAGACAAAGAGAAGATCGATGTCATCAATTATTCGACCAATCCGGGTTTATTCATTTGCGAAGCCTTACGTCCGGCCACTGTGGTCGGCGTGAATTTAATCGATCCGAATGCCGTTCCCTTCCCGAAAGCCATCGCGGTCGTGAAAGACGAACAGCTGAGCTTAGCGATCGGACGGAGAGGGGCCAATGCCCGTCTCGCCAACAAGATCACCGGCTGGTCGATCGATATCAAAGAAGAGAAAGACGCCAAAACCTCCGGTCTCGAATATAC
>MVZL01000197.1 GCA_002068375.1 Tenericutes bacterium ADurb.BinA155 | reverse complement strand
TAATCTTCTTGTGAAGATTCTCGACGTCTACATTCAACATGGAAAGAACGCGTTAAACCGTCCTTTTTCTTATCTTTATGCCGGAAAAGATCCGGTCGATGTCGGTTATCGGGTCCTCGTTGACTTCAATGGCCAGCACATCATGGGGTTCGTGAGCAAAGTCGCTGAGACGGCCAAGACCCCGGAAGAATTGGAAGCGATCAATGGCTTCCGCTTCGCCTTCATTGAGCGGGTGGTGGACCAGGAACCGCTTCTAAATGCCGAACTCATGCAGCTCGCCGATGAAGTGGCCGCGCATTATCTTTCGCCGAAGATCGCGGTCCTCCAAGCGATGCTACCGCCTTCGCTCCGCCCTTCTTTTTCGGCGCTACGGGCCCCGAAGATCGCTTATGAAGACTGGGTCGAGGTCACCGATCCCGACGAGACGGGCTTAAGCGACAAACAAATCGAACTCCTTCGCCTAGTGAAAGATAACGGGACCATCCTCAAAAAGGACTGCGGATCCCCGGCGGTTTTAAAGAAACTCGTCGACGCCAAAAAGGTGAAATTGGTCAAGAAGGAGAAGGAACGGCTTCACATCCCCGATTACCAAAAAGAGCAACCCCATGACCTCACGATTGATCAGGAACGGGCCTACGAGACCATCAAAAATAGCCCGAAGGAAACCATCTTGCTCGAAGGGGTGACCGGGTCGGGTAAAACCGAAGTCTATCTCCGGCTCAGCGAAGACTATCTCGCCGCCGGGAAAACGATTCTGATGCTGGTCCCCGAAATCTCGCTCACGCCCATCATGGTTGAGTACTTTTCGCGGCGTTTCCATGGCGATGTCGCGATCCTTCATAGCGAGCTCACCGCCGCCGAAAAATATGACGAGTACCGCCGGATCGCCCAAAAGAAAGCTCACGTGGTGGTGGGGGCAAGAAGCGCGATCTTCGCTCCGCTTGAGAACATCGGCCTCATCATTCTCGATGAGGAACACGTCGAATCCTATAAGCAAGACACCATGCCCTTTTACCACGCCCGTGAGGTCGCGATCATGCGGGCCAAGCACTTTGGGGCCAAGGTCGTTTTAGGCTCGGCCACCCCCTCGCTCGAATCGAAGGCCCGGGCGGTCCGCGGGGTCTACGACTATGCCGCCTTGCCGAAGCGGATCAACGAAAAAGCGCTCCCGGTGACCACGATCATCGACCTAACCAAACGGAATCTGATGTACCAAGGATCCCACGTTTTCTCGACGCTTCTCATCAGCAAAATCAAAGAGAAACTGGCACGAAAAGAGCAAGTTGTTCTCCTCATGAACCGCCGCGGCTATGCGAGCTATGTGAGCTGCAGCAATTGCGGCCATATCTTCATTTGCCCCAATTGCCATGGCAACCTCACTTACCATAAGCAAGATAACATGCTCAAATGCCATCATTGCGATTACGTGATGCGATATCCGGAGACCTGCCCTGAATGCGGGAGCAACAAAATCATGCGGGTCGGCTTTGGAACCGAGCGGCTCGTGAAGGAACTCGCCCTTCTTTTCCCCGAAGCTTCGATCGGGCGGCTCGATAGCGATATCGGGAAGGTCCGCAACAACATCGCGAAGACCCTTCAGGAGTTCCGCGACCGCAAGTTCGATATCTTGGTTGGGACCCAAATGATCGCGAAAGGACATGATTTTCCGGCGGTGACCTTAGTGGGGGTCGTCCTCGCCGATATCGGTTTATCGCTTCCGACTTACCGGGCGAGCGAGAGGACTTTTGAACTCATCACCCAAGCGGTCGGCCGGGCGGGACGGGCCGATAAAGCGGGCGAAGCGATCATCCAAACCTATAACCCCCTCAATTACGCGATCACCCTCGGGGCCAAACAGGATTACGAAGGCTTCTATCAACGGGAGATGCAGGTCCGGAAGATTTCGCAATATCCGCCCTATACCTACCTCGTCGCCCTCACTTTCTCCGGCAAAGTCGAAGATCGGGTGGTCGCCAGCTCCCACGACGTCAAAGTCGATCTCGACGCTCACCAATTCCCTGGCGTCCAAACCCTCGGCCCAATCTCGCCTTATTACAATTTCATCGATAACTATTATTTCCGAAGCCTCCTCATCAAATACAAGAATCCCGACGAGGTGATTCCGTATTTACGAGGCCTCCTTTCGACCCTTTCCGGCAAAGGCGGGGTCGACATCGTTTGCGACGTCGATCCGATCGATTATTGAGCGCCGGCCCCCATCCCCGCTTTTTGTTCCGAAGCAAAAACAGCCGAAAATGGCCTAATCAATCCTTTCTTTTTGAGGTGGTGTGATATACTATCACAACGTGAGGGATATTCACTAACATGATCACCATCAGCATCCTTGGTCTCGACCAATTCGTCGTCGGACGTTA
>MVZL01000196.1 GCA_002068375.1 Tenericutes bacterium ADurb.BinA155 | reverse complement strand
GGTGAACGACAATCTTGAAGCCAAAAACATCTTCCATTTCCTTTCGAAGAATTATGAAGTGGGGGAGGAGATCAGCGAGAAGCTTCGCCTCTTCTATGTCGCTTTGACAAGAGCCAAGGAAAAGATCATTTTGCTTCGACCCGCGAGCCCCGAACCGAAAATCCCGCTCGCCCCGATCGGAGCCCGTTACTTCAATGATTTCCTGCTCCTTTGGAATCCAGCCCCTTCCTATATTCACCATGTGACTCTCCATTCCTTGACCTTAACCCCCGCGCTGACCCCGATCGCTTCTTTCGCCCTGAACTTCAAGTCGGTTTTAGTCCCGGCCATCCAAGAAGCAGGGGCCCGGGCCTCGAAACTCAGCCCCGATCTCCCCGACGAAGGGGCGCTCCGCTATGGCGAAAAATTGCACCGCTATCTCGAACTCGCCGACTTTAAGAGCCGGGACGTGAGTTGGATCAAAGATCGGGAAGACCAAGCCCTGATCGCGAAGGTTTTGGCCTTGCCGCTTTTCCAGAACGTGGCGAAAGCAAAGCTCTACCATGAGTATGCCTTCTACGACGAGAAAGCCAATCTCCATGGGGTGATCGATTTGCTTTGCGTCTACGAAGATCACATCGATTTGGTCGACTATAAGGCGAAGGATATCGATGACCCGGCCTATCTTAAACAGCTTGCCGCGTATACCTCCTATTTGAACCAAGTCTTTAAGCAACCGGTCTTCGCTTACCTCCTTTCGATTAGGGAAGCGCGGATAAAGGGTGTACACTGAATCCTATGGAAGAACCTCTTTCGTCAGAACAGCAAAAACAGTCTTATCTCGCGATGCTCGCGGCCTTAAAAGTCCCGAGCAACATCGACCAGGATTTCCTTTACTCGACTTTTCTCTATACCCTTGAAGGGGCGAAGAATCTGAAAGAAGAAGCCGCAATCGTCGGTTCCTTATCGATCAACGCGGTCCAGCTCACCCTCTATTTGGTGAATGAGCATATCTTCTATCTTTACGCCCATCCCGATAAGAAAGAAGCGGATTTGGTGAAGGATCCGGGCTACCAGCAATTCTTGGCCTCGGTGAGCCTCGATAAATATTTCACCAATGAGCATCTTGCCTTCCACATGGGAAGTTTCGCTTCCCGTTATAACCCCAGCATTTCGACGATGAATCTCTATTTGAACTTCATCTTGGGGATGTTGTCCCGTTATAAGAACAACGACCCGAAAGAGACCCTGATCGTCGATATCATGAACAAGGGCTTCCAGATGGCCAAATGCGTCTCCTCGCTCCTCGAGAATGGCTTTGAAACCGAAGCCTTTTCCACTTGGCGGACCCTCCACGAGAATGAATGCATCCTCCAAGTGATCGTGAAATACGGCCAACCCGTTATTGAGTCTTATTTGAAACACATGAAGTATGGCATGGCCTTCCGGGGGTCTTTACCTACCAAAGAAGAAACCGATGCGACCTTCGTGGAGATCAAAGAAGGGATGCGGGCGGTCGATTTGAAGTCGAAAGACATGAAGCGCTACATCGAATACGGCTGGCTTTTAGGCGTGCCGAACGTCATGCAGATCGAAGGCTTCAAGTTCAACTTCCGCGATGGGGTCGAACGGGTGGCCGGATTATCGACCTACAGCAAAGTCTACGAGATGTCCTCCGAGATCGCCCATAGCAGCCCGCTTCTGATCTATAGCCGCAAGAACTATTTCTACCTGATCACCATCTTGAACCTCTACGAGTCGTTCTTCCGGCTCGAGAAGATCTTCTCTTCGCTTTATATGTCGACCGTGGCGAAAGAAGAGCAGGACCGTTACCTCAAGATGCGGAGTCTCTATTACGGCGAGCTCTTAGCGATCTACGATTACGAGAAGAAGCGTTTCGCCGCCTTAACGAGCAGCGCCAAGAAAATCGAAACCCCGAATGAAGATTCGGGCGGAAGCGACGAGTGAAAAAAAGAGCAGGGCAACCTGCTTTTTTATTTGGAATTAATGAGCGCCGGGATAGAAAGGGCACTTCTCTTTGAGGCAGGTGGGGTTTTGGCTAAAGAAGGTGCAGGGCGTAATCGCGCAGGGGATATTGACCCCATATTTTTCTTTCGCAAAAGCGACCGCCTCGCTGATGGAAAGGTTCGCGTTCCGTTTGCAGCACCGCGGTCCCCCGATTTCGCTCATCCGATGGATCACGCGGGAGGTAAACTCCATGTCGTCTTTATAATAGGCATCGTTTGAGATCGGACCGACGCCATGGAGAATCGAAAAGCTCGCGCCTAAGCTCGCGACCGCGCCGCACATCCCCCAATAGCCGCACATCGCTCCCGGCATCGTCAAGGCTCTTTGAGCCAAGGTATCAAGGGCTTTCGGCAGATCCACGGCCCCGCCATTATTATGGTAAGCGG
>MVZL01000195.1 GCA_002068375.1 Tenericutes bacterium ADurb.BinA155 | reverse complement strand
GCCGTCGTCAGATCGTAGGCTTTGGTTAACGCCGCATCGGTGTACCAACCAATGGCAGTGTTGCCATAGGGGTAAGCGAGAGTGCTCGGGACCACAACGGCTTGTCCGGAGACCACACTGGCGGTTCCTAAAGTGGAAGTGCCATTCATGAAGGTCACGGTTTTGGCTGAAGAAGCATCGGCGAACTTCGCAGTCCAAGTATGGGCAGCGGTGATCGCGAGATCCGCAGCCCACTTCGTATCGCCATCGTACCAGCCATCGAAGACTTTGCCCGACTCTGGGGTCGGATCGGCCGGAGCAACGACCGTTTTGCCCGAACGAACTTGAATGTTCTTGAGGGCTAAGTTGCCGTTTACGAAGCTGTTCGCGTAGTAGACGTGGGCTTCGGTGTTGTCTTTGATCGAATTGACGGTCATCTGGAAGCTCTTGCCCGCAAGGACCCCAGAACCATTGACGCCGAGCTGAATGCTGATGGTGTCGCCATCGCCTTGAGCAATCGTCGCCTTGTAATCTAAGGCCGTCGCGGCCGCTAAGGTCACTTTGGCGCCATTGACGGTGATATCCCCAGCCACATCGCTTGTGAGGGCGAAGTCGAAGGCATAGGAATCATCTTTAACCGCATACGGAAGCTTGTAGAAAATCTGGATGCCATACCATTGGCCGGCATTGGCATAGGTTAAGCTGAAAGTCCGATCGGAAACGCTGGCCGCACTGACGCTGCCGCCATCGCCATTCCAATAGACCATCTTGCCGGTTCCTTCGCCGCCTTGGCCCGTCGGGCCAGTGAAGGTTCCGTCAAAGTAGAAGAGGTCCGCGGATTGAACCGGGGCGACCGAGGTCGATGATGGGATCGACGTGGTCGAAGTTGTCGACGTGGTCGATGTGGTCGATGTGGTCGATGTGGTCGATGTGGTCGAAGTGGTCGAAGTGGTCGAAGTGGTTGAAGTTGTGGATGTGGTCGAAGTGGTTCCTTTTGAAGTCGTGCTCTGGCTCGAGGTGGTCGCGGCACTAGAGGTGCCCGCGGAGCTCGACGGCGCGGCCGAACTGGTCACGTTCGACTTCGAAGATGTGCTATTGCCGCAAGCGGCAAGAGCGAGGGTGGTGGCAGCTAGGACGAATAATCCTAACTTTTTTGTTGTCATACTGTTTCCTCCTTTCAATTTTGGAAACAATTTTTATAATCAGGTTCCCTAAAACCTGAATTATCCTTTTAATCCGCCGACGGCGGTGTTCTCCATGATCGTCTTATTGAAGAGGACGAAGACGAGAACGATCGGAAGCATCGTGAGGATGATTGTGGCGAAGAAGAGCGGATACATTTGCTTCGTCTCGACCATGGTCGATTGCAAGATGTAGATACCGTAAGCGATGGTGGGCTGATTGGCTAAGTAGATGGATGGGGTCAGATAGTCGTTCCATAAGCCGATCAAGGTCAGGATGGTCACGGCGACCATTGGGCCTTTCGCCATCGGAAGCACGATCTGAAGGAAGATTCTAAAGTCGCTCGCTCCATCGATCTTCGCCGCTTCAACATAAGTCCAACTGAGGTTCTTGAAGAAAGAATAAAGGAGCAAGAAGTTGGTCCCAAAGCCGCCGGAGTAGAGGAAGATGCAGCCGATCGCCGTTCCATCCAGATGGAGGGCCTGCATCAGTTGAATCTGAGAAGGCAAAGCGCCAACGATCGGAACGATCAGGGAGAAAATCACGACGCCGAAGATCACGCCGCGGCCGGGGAATTTGTATTTCGCGACGACCCAGGCGGCGCAGGAACTCGTGATGACGGTGGCAATCGTGCCTCCGCCCGCGACGAGAACCGACATCCCTAACATCTGGAAGAGGTTGTAGTTGTGGGTCGAAGCATCGCTATAGGTGAAAGCTTGGGCGAAATTGTCCCAGTTCCAGGAGGTCGGCCACGCCATCGAGTTCGCGCTGAACTCTTTGGTGGTCTTGAAGGCGTTATAGAGGACCCAGAAGAACGGGAAGATGAAGGTGATCGAGAAAGCGATGAAGATGATCGCCATGATGACGAAGAGAACCTTTTCGCCGCCATGCCGCTTATATAAGGTATCGTGCTGACGCTCGTAAGCGCCTTGGCGCGACTCCTCCCGTTTGCTCCGGAAGGCTTTTTTGATGCTATATCCTAAGTCCATAGGTCAGAACCCCACATTCTTGAAGCACTTGTTGAGGCCCCAACGAACCGTGCAGATGATCGGCGCACCAATCAGCGAGCAGACTAAGCCAATCGTGGCGGGGGCTTGTAAGCCCGAGCCGCGCGAGGCGTTATAGATGTAGAGGCCGATCGTCTTGGTCGAGTTATCGACCGCGGTGAGGAAGAACGGCTGGAAGGTGACATTGAAGACGCTCATCATCCCGAAGATGAAGAGGGTGGTCACGGTCGGCCAGGTGAGGGGAACGATGATCCGGAAGAACTCTTTGAA
>MVZL01000194.1 GCA_002068375.1 Tenericutes bacterium ADurb.BinA155 | reverse complement strand
GATTTTGAGACCCGCCAGCGTCTGCCCCGAAACCAAGCCATCGCCCGAAAGCGAATAGATGGGGTCGTCCCTTTGAACCTTGCTATCGCGGTCGTAGATATGACTGGTATCCAAAGTCGTGATGATCAAAGCGCGCTTCGTGATCGTGAAATTGGCGGTGGTTAGTTCGATGGAATAGTTGGCGGTGACGTCGCGGTCAACACTCTTATCGGGCGTCGATCCGCTTTGATGGCGAATCACCAACGTGGAAACAATCGGTGTGGTTCCGGCCTCAACCGGATCATTCTGATAGGCGAAGTCGATATATTCATTAGCAGCAAGCTCGCCCGCGACGAGGGTATAGGCGGCTTCCCCTTCTTTAAAAGAGGAAGAGATTGGGGTGCCATCATAGCCTTTGCTCCGCGCGTTCAATTGAACTTTGAGGCCGCGGGCGGTGATCTTCATTGCCTTATTGATGCCAAGAAGAGCGAAATCATAGTTTGGGGAGGCATCGTTTCCGTCTCCATTAAGGATGCCCAAAGAAAAATCAGGGTTATCGAAGGTGCCGACGTTCGTGAAACCCGGGTTATTTTTTTCCACCAGTTTATCGCCTTTGGCCAGGCTGCCGCTTGTGATGGTGTAAGCATTTTGGTGGGGGAGGCCATCATAAACATATTCGGCGGGGGTCAAAGTGACTTTCAAATCGCGTTTCGTGATGGAAATTTGCCCTTGGACGAGATTGGTTTCATAGCAATCCAAGAAGCTGGCGCCGCTTTGGCGATCGCGGATGTCAAAGCGCAGTTCATTCGCATATTCGCCCGCATCGATTTTTGCGGTGCCGTCCGCGATCTTGACTTCGTCTTTGGTAGCCAAAGAACCACCCGTAATGGTGTAATTCAGATTCTGGGTCAACTGGCCATCGTAGGTTTTCACGACCGATCCGCAGCTGATTTCGAGGGGACGTGCCGTGATCTGAGTATTACCAAAAGCATAGTGAATCGCGAAATTTGGGGTGATATCAACGCCATTTTTCAGGATGGTGACGGCGAAGGCATCGGTGTAACTTCCGACCCGAACGTGACCGCTTTGATTCGGGAAGGCGTAATGAATTTCTCCGCCGGCCAGTTGGGTGCTATCCCCTTGAAAATGAAGGCTCGCCAAGGTGGGAAGATGGCTCGTCCCGTCGTAGATATAAGTGAAGTCTTCCCCGGAAAATCTTAAGGGGGCCGGGGTTACCGTTAAGGCAGAAGAAAGCACTTGGATGGCGTAGTGGCCACTCATGTCCTCGCCTTGTTCATTGCTGACGCTGAAACCCAGGTCATTGGAAGAAGAGCCGGCCTCGGTTTGAGAAACTTGCCGGCTGATGGAAAGGTGATCGCCCGGAACCAAGTTTCCCGAAGTAACGGAATAAGAGGATTGGCTGAGCGGAGTCCCATCGTAGGTTTTACTGGCCCCTTGGGTTTGAATCGAGATACTGCGTTTTCGGATGGCAACCGGAAGGGTTTTAGGAGAGAGGACATAGTACGAAGTCACATCTTCACCCTTCGCGTTATGGATCGAAACGCTCGAGACTTTGGGAGTGATGCTCCAACTGTCTTGGGTCTTGTCGCCATAATCGAAGAGATAACTGGAATCTAAAGAATCGCCAGTAACCAAAGGGACGTCGAGCGCCAAAGTCGGGCTGTCGCCATAGGTGATTTCGCTTTCGGCGGGGGCAAGCGAAATCGGCTTAGGCACAATAACGAAGGGTTGCTCGGGGCCATAATAGGAGGAACCGAAATTATTAGAACTTTTGCCCCGGAGACGATAATGGCCGGGAATCCGCGGCTGTTCCGCACTCCAGAGGTTGCTTCCCTCGGTCGAAAATTCGTAAGAAGCCGTCCCCATGAAGGCGTTGCAACGATAATTTAACGGCTCACCATAGACATAAGTCGCTCCGATCGCTTCGGCGTTAGTGACCAAGCCTTTCGTGCCGACTAAAGAAGCGGCGCTGATCGCGATAAAGGAACCGATTCCAATCAAGAGGAAGCGGAAACGAAAAGCCCAGTTGCGGAAGCTGACGGCCTTTTGGATTTGTTTTACGTATTCATCGTACATGTTGATTAACCTTTATAAGGTGACCACGAGCGTTCCTAATAACCATTTGACGACATAGTTCGCGGTGGTGTCGTTGCCTTCCGCATCGAAAATCTGTAATCCGAGGGCATCGACATCATTCAGCGAAGAACCCGGATCGGTCTGACTGCCGATGATCGAGATCGCGTGGATGCTTTCTCCGGAAGCGAATTCCCCAGAGACGATTTGGTAATCCAAGCACGTGAGTGGGGTCCCATCGCGCACTTTGGTCGCGCTGCCGGTCTGAATCGTCAGGGTCAGAGGCGTGATCTCGTATTGACCATAGATAATCTGGACGCGGTTTTTATAATGGTCGGATACATCGTTTCCCGCCGCATCCAAAATTCGCGGAGAGAAGC
>MVZL01000193.1 GCA_002068375.1 Tenericutes bacterium ADurb.BinA155 | reverse complement strand
TGGAACGCGGGGAGATCTTCTTTTTTGATCGATAAGCCCCCGGCGAAAGCGTGGCCTCCGCCTTTCACGACGTAATGATCGAGCCCTTCTAAGGCTTTCATCACGTTGAAGCCTTCTTGGCTCCGCATCGAGCCAACGAGCAAAGAGGGATCGCTCTTGCAGGGCGAAAAGACGCAGACGGGTTTGCTGTATTCGTTTAAGAGGCGGTTGGCCAATAAACCATTTAGCCCTTCGGGCAAGCTTGAAACGACGAGGATCGCCGGTTCATTCGGATCAATGGAAACGCTCAGTTCGGCTTCCTTCGTGAGAGCTTTCCGCCGCGCGTTTACATCCTTCATCCATAAGCTGAGGGCCCCGCGCTTCACCGCATCCTCTTCCGTAAAATAAGGAACGAGGCGGTTGATTGTGGTGTCTTCGACCATCCGCCCGATCGCATTGACCGCCGGGATGAAATCGAGGGAAAGGATCTTCTCGTCGAGCGGGAATTTCTCTAGATAGGCGCTTAGGGCCGGATAATGGTTCGCGTTCATCGCTTCTAAGCCTAAGCGGACGATCTCGCGGTTATAGCTTCTTAAGGGCATCATGTCGCTTAAGGTCGATAAGGCCCCCAAACTCAAAAGATAGTCATCCTTCTTCTTTAATAAGGCGACCGACATGAGGAAGGAGAGGTAACCGGCCGAGACCGGGACGTCCCCATACTTTAAGGTCGTCGGATGGATGATCGCGTAAGCGTTAGGGAGGTCCTTTTGGATCTCATGGTGATCGATTACGATCACGTCGATCTTCGCGTTTTCTAAGAAGGCGATCGGCTCGAAAGCGGCCACCCCATTATCGACCGTGATCACTAAGGAATAACCGGCCCCGGGGAGCTTTTTGGCGTTTTCTAAGGTTAAGCCATAACCATCGAGATAACGGGAAGGAAGATAGGAAGCGACCCTCGCCCCTAAATCCCGTAAGCATTTGACCATGATCGAGGTCGACATCACCCCATCGCAATCGTAGTCGCCATAGACGAGGATCCGTTGCTTTTCAAGGATCGCATGGAGGATCCGGGCCACCGCTTTTTGGACGTTCGGGTCTTGATCAATGAGGGGAATCGAAGAAAAGGAAGGCGCCCGGCATAACGCCGAATAGCCTTCCTGATCGAGGTGATAATAGGTTAATAAGGATGAAAGAAGATCGCTCATTAGTCGTTGATGCCAATGAAGACGGCTTCTTCGGGCTCGGCCGAATTGTTCTTCTTCATCTGGAGGCCATTCGGATTCTTTTTCTTATGGTGCGGTAAGCTGAAGTGGATCTTGCTTAAGAGCTTCGCGATGAGGAGCGAAATCGGGGTAAGTAAGGCTAAGCTTAAGACCGTGCCATAGGCGATGCCGATGATGAGGTTAAGGTAAGGCGAAGCATAGGCGGCCGGACCAAAACCAAAGTAGTCGATCGCCAGATAAGCGGCGACGAGGGCGAAGAGAATGAGCTCGCCCGAAGCGCGGCTATTGGCCAGTTTGAGGCACTCGGAACGGAAGGCCAAATTCGCCTTGTCCTTTTCGCGGGAATCGCGGTAGATCTCTTTCTCCTTCTGGAGGATAAAGAGCATCGCCAGCAAGGTGAAGATCACGGTGCCGACCGAGCCTAAGGCCACAATCGGAGTGACCGAGATCCGCGTGAAGACGAAGAAGGCGACGGAACCATAGCCGGCGACCATTGCTAATAAGGAGGCGGTGAAACCGCGGCTGATCCGATAACGGATCATCAGGTAGAGGCAGGTGACGGCTAAGCCGACGCCGACGCCAAGAGATAAGCTCGAAAGATAAGGCACGCCTTCGCTCGGGACCACGTTCTTCACCGAGACTTGGACGGTTTCGGCGTTGGTGGCGTAATAATCGACGACCGCATAGGTGAAGGCATCGTCGAAGTTCTCGAAGCTGACGGTCTTGCTATGATCGCTCGCATCGGTGACGGTGAGAGGATAAGTTTCGGTATTGGCGAGGTTATAGTGGGTCTTAAAACTGACCGTGAAGATATACCAATAACGGGTCGGAACGCTCGGATCGCTGCTATAAGCGGTGAAGGGGGTTTCCGAGACTTCGATGGTCTTGTACTGGTCCGAGAAATCCTTGCCATCGAGGAAGACGTTGCGGAGAATCGAGCCGGAATCGGCTTCGTCATAGATATCGGTGATCGAACGGACCGAGTTGGTATTGGAATCGCTCGAATCGCTCCGGGCTTCGATATAAAGGACGGTCGACTCGGCGTTAGCGGCCGCTTCGTTATAGACGGTGCCTTTTAAGACCCCGAAGGTGATCATCGTGGCGATGCCGGCGACGGTCATGACCGCGGCTAAGATCCCCACCGCTTTCTTCGACTTGGTGAAATCGGTCTTTTCATAGGGGCCGAAATAGGTCTGCTTTTCTTCTTTCAGCATGTCCGGGATCTTGTCCTTTTGGACATTGAGCATC
>MVZL01000192.1 GCA_002068375.1 Tenericutes bacterium ADurb.BinA155 | reverse complement strand
GATCGTCGCGAAAATGAAGCCGATGAACCCGCCAAGATCATAGAGGAACTTTCCAAACTTCTGGTGCATGATCATCGTCATCGTCATCGCCGCGGCTAAGCAGCCGGCGCTGACGGCAGAGCTTAAGACAAAGAGAAGCTTGAGCTCATAAGGGAAAGCGATTAAAAAGCTCATACACCCTCCCTCTCTTTCTTCACGGTCACGGTATAGATCAAGTCTTCGTCTTCTTCGCTCTTCTTGCTATAGCCTTTCACTTTCTTCGGGTCGAAATGGTTAAAGCCGGAGACCCGGCATTTGAAGAGATTGCCTTTCGGGTCGATATTGAGAAGCACCATCCCGGCATTAAGCCCTGCCCCATCGATCACTTGGTGAAGGAAGGAATTGACTTCAAGAGCCAATGGCAATCCTAAGGGAGCCTCTTCGCGGTAAGAGACCGCGACGATATAGTTCAGGTTTTGCAGATCGAGTTTTAAGGAGCCCGTCGAAAGGGCGAAGTCGGCGTAGGAGACCGTGCCTTCGTCGGAGCCATTGATCAAAAGGAGGCACCGCTGCTTCAAGAAAGTGAGCCGGATCTTGAGTTCGATCAAGGTTGGGGTGTATTGGGACCGGGTTTCGGGAGTGAGTTCGTCGGGCAAAGAATCGACCAGCTTCTGGAGGCGTTCCGACTCGAGGCTGATCTCGGCGTAGACGAATTCGTTCAATTGCTGCCGGGTTTCGTTTTTGATGAGTTCGCCTTGGACCCGCTGATTGGTTTTGAGGACTTCGTTCGCGCTTTTAAGGGCCTTTTCGTTCGCGAGGAGTTCCTGGCGAAGCCTTAAAATATCCCGAATGTCCTCTTGGATCAAAAGATAGCCGTTGCTCGTCTCGTGTTTTTGGTAACGGAAGCCATTCGCGGTCGCGTGGGTGGATTTCTTAAGTTCCGGAATCATCTGGAAATTGACGTTTTGGTAGACGAGGTTATAGTCGCGATCGGCGAGGGCAAGCCGATAGGGCCCGTACTTAAAGTAGTCGGCGTAGCGGCCGGTATTTTGCATTAAGCCGGTTTGGATCGCGACCTCGGCGAGCCCAGTCGACAAAAGCGAGTAGACCATGTAGTAGTTATTGGCGGGAGCGATGCTATTTAAAAAGCGATGGGTCACCGGGACGAGATAAAGAATCGAGTAAAGCAAAAGGAGCCCGATCATCGTTAAGGGAAGAATCAAAGTCAAAAGGGTATTCCGTTTATGAAAGGTTCCTTTCACGAAGAGCGATAAGGCCCCCAGAATCATGAGACCGATGAAAGCATAGACGATGTAATAGAGAACGTGATGGTCGACCGTGCCATTACTATCGACGGTGAAAGCGAGATGGTGCAACGGGTTGGTCAAAACCAAAAGGGCCAGCACCGCCGCTAAACTCAAATGGACGAGGCTGAAGTTCTTGATCTTCCAGGGAGTGAACTGCTTCGCGCAGATCCCAAACCAAAGGGTCGGGATGAAGAGCATCGGAATATAGGAAAATAGCCACATCGCGGTGTCTAAGGCCGAATCGTTCTCCGCCATCCGCTTGATGACGCCCGAAAGAAGCCAGACTTGGGTGAGGATCAAAATCGCAAGGTAGAAGAACCAAACCGTTCGATCCTGAAGGCGGTAAAGGATAAAGACACCCCAAATCGTCACGCCAAGAAAAGTAATAAGAAGGATCAAGGCGTCCGTGCGGCCCCGGGTCGAAACGTAATTCCCCCCGGTGAAATAGAAAACGAAGAAGAGGCTGAGAAAGGCCAAGCCGACCAAAACGAAGACCAAAATCTCCCACTTCTTCTTGAAGGTGAAATTCATTAAGATTGATTTTAACTTTTCCTGAAGGGAAAGGAAACCGCCTATTCGGGTGCAGGGGTTCACCCTTAAGGATTGGATTTCAGCCTTTTGGGTGTATTCTAAAGTTGGTTTCGTTTTAAACTAAGGTCATATGGAAAACCGCATTAAATTAATCGTCCTCGAAGACCAGAAGATCCTTTTGGACTCCTTCGTCAGCTCCCTTCAAGAAGATTTCGACATCGTCGGAACCTTTGATGACGCCGATGGACTCGTTTCCTATCTCGGGGTCCATGATTGCGACGTGATCTTAGCGGATACCTGCTTAAAAAAGACCAACACCCTCGACTATATCGCTTCGATTAAGAAGAACTTCCCGAAAGTGAAGATCGTCCTGATGACGGGCTTCCCCGAAGTTTCGTTCCTCAAACGGGCGAAAAAAGAAGGGGCGGATAGCTTCGTCTATAAGAACACCTCGCTTGAAGAGACCAAGAACGTGATCCGCAGCACCTACCGCGGCTATTCGATTTTCCCGAACGAGAACATCTCGGATGAGAACCGCTTTCTATTGAACCTCTCGCAAAAAGAAATGGAAGTCCTCCGCTACGTCTGCCAAGGCTATGACCGCAAGGAAATCGCCGACAAGATGTTCAACTCGGAGAAC
>MVZL01000191.1 GCA_002068375.1 Tenericutes bacterium ADurb.BinA155 | reverse complement strand
TGGCCTCACTTACCTTGGGGTCGATTACGAGATTTTGTGCGTGGGCCCTTCGTTTGATTTTGAAGCCTTTCAGGGTTTGATGGAACAAATCAGAATCTCAGGGTTCAAGCCCCATTATTACAAAGAAAGACGATGAAAAAGGCAAGAGCCCCGTCGCAAAGGTTCTCGCCTGTTCATTGGCTTTTGTTTAGTCGATTTCTTTGATATTGTCTTTCTCGTAGACGTTCACGTCTTCGGGATGGCAACCTTCGGTGATCTTGCTGAGGGGTAACTTATAGTAGAGAGCGGTCCCTTTCGCAAGAAGGTGACCTTGCATGTCGTAGATTTCCCCGGTTCCTTCAAAGGTGAGATGAGTGACGCTTGTGAGCCTTCCGATTCCTTTTAAAGGAACGCCATAGGGGACGGGCTTATGGAATTCGACATCGATTTTCATGGTGACGCCCCAAGTATCGGGCTCATTGATCCAGATCGCCCGACCGATCAATTCATCGATGAGGGCGGTGATCATTCCTCCGTGGGTCCGTTCCGGATAGGACTGGTTCATTTCATTGAATTGGAAGAGGGAATAAAGACTGCCGTCTTCCATCTCGTAGAACCGGGCTTTGACCCCAAAAGGATTCTCAAGCCCACAGACGATGCAATTCTTCGAATTACTTTGTTTTCTTTTAACTTTCATAACAAATAAACATTATATTCGTCTCGCCCCATTTTGTTAGAGACAAAAATGGTAGAATGTCACCATGCAAGAACCGTTAGCCTTCAGAGTTCGTCCCGCTACGCTCGATGATGTGATCGGGCAGCAAGAATTAGTCGGCCCGACGGGGTTTCTAAGGAAGTCCGTCGCGAAGAAAGCTCTTTTCTCGATGATTCTTTTTGGGCCGCCCGGAACGGGCAAGACCACGATCGCCGAAGCTTACGCCAAAACGATGAAGGTCCACTTCGCGAGTTTAAACGCGGTCACGACCAGCAAACAAGAAATGCAACAAGCGGTCGAAGAGGCCAAACTTTTCCATCCCTCGATCATCATCATGGACGAGGTCCATCGTCTCGATAAACAAAAGCAGGACTTTCTATTGCCCTACGTCGAAAACGGCACCTTCTTTTTGATTGGGGCCACGACCACCAATCCCTATATCTCGCTGAACCGAGCGATCCGATCCCGTTGCCGTCTTCTTGAAGTGAAGTCTTTGAAGGATGACGAAGTGGTTTTGGGGTTGCAGCGGGCGATCGCCTCCGAAAAAGGATTACAGGGGTCGCCTGATTTTGAAAAAGAAGCCCTCGCCTATATCGCAAAGCTCGCCGGTGGGGACATGCGTTTCGCCCTCAACATGGTCGAAGAAGCCGCGGTTCAATTTGACGATAAGACCATAACCCTTGAACAAGTCAAATCGATTGAACGGGTTCCGAATTACGCGATGGATAAAGACGAAGAGGAACATTATGACTCGGTCTCCGCCCTCCAAAAGAGCATCCGGGGAGCCGATGTCGATGCCGCCCTCTATTATTTAGCCAGGCTTTGCATCGCCGAAGACCTCGATTCAATCAAAAGACGGCTCTTAGTGACCGCCTATGAAGATATCGGCCTAGCCAATCCTAACGCGGTGCTTCGGACTCAGATGGCGATTGAAGCGGCCGAGCAGGTCGGCTTCCCCGAAGCGATCATTCCTTTAGGGGATGCGGTGGTGGATCTTTGCTTATCGCCCCATAGCAAAGCCGGCTGCGTCTCGATTGAAGGAGCGATGGCGTTTGCCTCGACCCGGCCCTTCATGGTTCAGGATTATCTGAAACTCACCCCCGTCAATGTTCAGGATGAAGATAAGTATCCTTATGATCGGCCTGACCTTTGGGAGAAGATCCAATATCTCCCCGACTTCATCAAAGACATGAAGTTCTACCAGCCGAGCGATAAGTCCGCCTATGAAAAGGCGCTGAACGAGAATTACCGCCGGATGCTCACGAACGGTCGGAGCAACAATCTTCGCGCTTTAAAAGCCAAGAAGAAATAGAACCTCAAAACGGGAAGAGCGTTTCACGTCCCTCCCGTTTTTTCTTTGGGGAAATAAAAACCTTGGTTCCCCTAGACGATACTAAGGGAACCAAGGAAGGAGGAAGCGAATTACCAGCCATGGCCTCCGCCACCGCCTGGCGTGCCGCCGCCGCTCGAGCCGGTGCCGATGCTGAGATTGACCGCGCTCGTTGACCACGTGGAGGAACCGATCGAGGTGGTGCTGCTGGCGCTAAAGCCGGTGTAGACCCCTTTGAAGACTTCGCTTCCGCCCGAGATCGAAGAGGCCGAGGCCACACTGACCGATCCGGCGGTGAAGCCGTTCGACGAGATATAGAGCGAATAAGCGCTCGCATACTGAGGCTTCAAAGCGTAACTTTGGCCCGCATTACTCACGACAATGTATTGCGAAGTCGAAACCGCGCTGGTCCAGCCGGCGAGGAGACTATATTGAGTCCCCGAGGAGCCGACCGCCATATCATTCGAGCCATAGGCGGCTAA
>MVZL01000190.1 GCA_002068375.1 Tenericutes bacterium ADurb.BinA155 | reverse complement strand
TCACCCGCAATCGCTATAACGACGTTCCGGCCGATATGGATGGTCGCCACTTCTACATTAAAGAAGGAAACGTCATCTGGTCCCCAGCCTATCTTCCCGCCAAAACCGCCCTCGATTTCTATGAATGCCGCCATGGCCTCGGCTATAGTCTCTTCCATAGCCTATATCACCAACTTGAGGCAAAACTGACTTGTTTTGTTCCCTTAAATGGGGCTTGCGAGATCCAAGAACTTGTTTTGACCAATCAGTCTTCCTGGACCAAGAGTTTCTCTTTGTTTGCCCAAGAGGAATGGTGCTTATGGAACGCTTCCGATGATGGTGAAAACTTCCAACGGAACCTTTCGACCGGCGAAGTCGAGTGCTTTGACGGGATCATCTACCATAAGACCGAATATCGGGAACGGCGGAACCACTACGCCTTCTATTACGTGAACGCCCACTGCTCTCACTTTGAATCGGACCGCGATCGTTTCTTAGGACTGAATAACGGTTATGAAGCGCCGAAAGAAATCACCGAAGGACAACTTGGAGACTATGTCGCTTCCGGCTGGCATCCGATCGCCGCTCATCAAATCGATATCGTTTTAAAACCGGGCGAAAGCAAAAAGCTGGTCTTCATCCTTGGCTATGTCGAGGTGAATCCCGCCGATAAATTCAGCGCCCCGAATGTCATAAATAAGGCCCCCGCGGAAGCGTTAATTGCGAAATTCAACACTCCGGAGAAAGCCGAAAAAGCACTCCAAGAACTCAAGAAGCACTGGGATTCTTTGCTCTCCACTTTCCATGTGAAGACCGGCGAAGTCAAACTCGATCGGATGGCCAATATCTGGAATCAGTATCAATGCATGGTGACCTACCTCATGTCGCGTTCCGCTTCGTATTACGAATCGGGAATCGGCCGGGGCATGGGTTTCCGCGATAGCTGCCAGGATCTCTTAGGTTTCGTCCACCTGATCCCGAATAAGGCGAAGCAGCGGATTATCGATATCGCTTCGATCCAAAAGAAAGACGGTTCAACTTACCATCAATATCAGCCGCTCACGAAACGCGGCAATGCCGACATCGGATCCGGCTTCAATGACGATCCGCTTTGGCTCATCGCCGCTACGGCGGCTTATCTGAAAGAAACCGGGGACTATTCTCTCCTTTCTACCCCGGTTCCTTTCGATAATGAAAAAGGAAGCGAGGTTCCCTTATGGGATCACCTCGGCGCTTCCATCGGTTTCACGATGAGCCATCGCGGTCCTCATGGTCTCCCCTTGATCGGACGGGCCGACTGGAACGATTGCTTGAATCTCAATTGCTTTAGCACCACCCCGGGCGAGTCCTTCCAGACCACCGCCAATAAAGAAACTGGGATTGCCGAATCGATCTTCATCGCCGGAATGTTCGTGAAATATGGAAAAGAATACGCCCAAATCGCCCGTCACATTGGCCAAGAAAACCAAGCGAAAACGGTCGAAATGGCCGTTGAAGAAGTGAGCGCGGCCACCGAAAAGAGTGGCTGGGATGGCTCCTACTTCTTGCGGGCTTACGATGGCTATGGCCATAAGGTCGGCTCCCATGAGTGCGAAGAAGGCCAGATCTTCATCGAGCCGCAAGGCTTCTGCGTCATGGCGGGAATCGGCCACGATAAAGGCTATGGCAAAAAGGCACTCGCTTCGGCGGAGTCGCTTCTCGGCAATAAATATGGACTGGAACTACTTCATCCCTGCTACAGCACCTACCATGTCGAACTCGGCGAGATTTCGTCCTATCCGCCCGGCTATAAAGAGAATGGCGCCGTCTTCAATCACAATAACCCCTGGGTCGTGATCGCCCATTGCGTCGAAGGGGAATCGGAAGCTGCGTTCAGCCTCTATAAGAAGAACGCGCCAGCCTATATCGAAAGCGAATCCGACATCCATTACACCGAGCCTTATGTCTACTCGCAGATGATCGCGGGTCGCGATGCTAAAAACTACGGGCAAGCCAAGAACTCTTGGCTCACCGGTTCCGCGACTTGGAGCTTCGTCGCCCTCAGTCAATATCTCTTAGGAATCCGTCCCGATTTCGATGGGCTCATCATTGATCCCCATCTCCCGGCCGACAAATTCCCCAAGCTTGAAATCACCCGGATCTTCCGGGGGAACACCTACCACATCTTCATCGATAACACGGTCACCCATCCCACGCTTTACCTGGATGGGAAACCGCTTCAAGGAAATCTCATCCCGTTCGAACCGAGCAATAAACCGCTCGAAATCGAACTGCGTTAACTTTGGTCGAGGCCCGTTCTCCGTTCCCTACAAACGGAGGGCGGGTTTTGATTTGCCTTTTTTAGAAAGTGAACGCCGAATTCACCAAATCGTAGAGAAAGCCATGGGTGCCTAGGCCTAAGCCCGAGAAGTTATTGAAGGCGAAGGAACAGCAAAGAACGATCACGAAGAGCCCGCTTATGGCAATCAAAGGATAGGAAATGAGCTTAGCTAATTTTATCTCTTCCCAGTCGGAGAGAACCTTCACCAAAATCGCAAAA
>MVZL01000189.1 GCA_002068375.1 Tenericutes bacterium ADurb.BinA155 | reverse complement strand
CGAAACGTCGGGTCCGTGAAGTCATTGAAAACGTCACCCAGATCCCGGTCGTCAATGCCGAAATCGTCATCGCGATGTCCTTGACCGTCCTCTTTGTCTTCGTCGGCAATTACATCTTTGCCGGCAATAGCATCTTCAGCTTCTGGACCCTCTTAATCGGCCACGTGATCCTCTCGCTTCCCTTCGTCTATCTTTCGGTGAAGCCGAAGCTCCAACAGATGGATCCGGCCCTCTACGAAGCCGCCCTCGACCTTGGCTGCACTCAGCGTCAAGCCCTCAATAAAGCGGTGCTTCCGGAAATCATGCCGGGGATCGCTTCGGGCTTCCTCCTTTCGATCACCCTCTCGTTAGATGACTTCATCGTCACCGCGTTCACTCGCGGGGCCGGTCTTCTCTCTGGCGACAAGACGATCGAGACTCTTTCGACCTTGGTCCAAGCCAAGATCAAAAAGGGACCGGTTCCGCCCGAGATGCGCGCCTTAACCACCTTAATCTTCTTATTGGTATTAGCGATCGTGATCGGCATGACGGTTTATCAAAACGTCAAAGCCAAACAAAAGAAGGTCCGCAAGGGCCGTTCTTCGGAGGACAAGTAACCATGAAAAACAAAAAATACCTTGGTTTCGCTGCTCTCTTTCTGATTCTCGCTCCTTCGATGATGGGCTGCAGCAGCGCGTCTTCTAACGGGGTCACCCTCCGGGTTTTGAACTGGGAGGACTACATCGCCGATGACATCCTTGAGTCCGACTTCAAGGACTTCAAAGAGCTCGAAAAAGCCAAAGGGATCGATGTCAATGTCATTTACGACACCTTCGACACCAACGAAACGATGATGTCTTCGCTCCAGACCGGCAAGGCCGAGTATGACCTGATCGCTCCTTCCGACTACACCATCCAAAAGATGATGAGCAAAGGAATGCTCCACGCCTACGATAAGAGCAAACTCCCGAACTATAACCGTTATGGCTCCAAGTACCTTTTAGGCGAACTCGATGCCATTTCGGCCGAGGTTCCGCAAACGGACGGTTCGACCAAGACCGAATCGGTCGGGGATTATGCCTGCGGCTATATGTGGGGGACCCTTGGGGTTCTCTATAACCCGGGCAAAGTCGCTAACGATAAAGGCTTATCTCAAGATCAAGTCAAATACGACATGGCGGATTGGACCGAGCTTTGGGATGCGAAATACCATGGCGAAATGTCGATCAAAGACTCGATGCGGGATACCTATTCCGTCGGGATCATGGGCTTATTCGACAACGAAGTCAAAACCGATCTGAGCGATTCCGGCATTTTCGATGCGGGCTATAACCTCCTCGATACCTACACCTTCAAAGACGGCAGCTATACCGATCCGAAAGTGAAGGCCTATAACGACAAGTTGAGCGAGATCTTCAACCGCTGCGACGAGAAGTCCGTGAGTGCGGTCAAAGATGAACTCCTCAAGCTCAAGAATAACGTCTTCGGCTTCGAAGTCGATTCGGGCAAGGACGATATCATCAAGGGCTTAGTCGGGATCAACCTCGCCTGGAGCGGCGACGCCGTTTATTCAATGAACCGCGGCGATAACGAAAGCTCCAATACGATTTATTACTCCCTTCCGAAAACCGGTGGCAACATCTGGTTCGATGGCTGGGTGATGCCGAAGACCAAGGCCGGCAACTACGACGTGGCCGAGGATTTCGTCGATTACCTGAGCGAACCTTCCGTTGCGGCCGCTAACGTCAACACGATCGGCTACTCTTGCTTCATCGCCGGCAACTACGTCCAGAACATCTTGCGGGAATGGTACGATCCCCGCGCCTATGCGATGTACGTTTGGCATGACGCGAGCCACGATGACGGCTCGACTTGGGAAGATAGCGATTTCGTCCGCGACGATGAGGGAAACCCCGTCCTTCGCGATGGAACCGGCGTCCATGAAAACGGCGACGATTACGGCAGCCTTGACATGACGGGTTCAACCTATAAACAACCCGCCGTGAAAAAAGATGGGACCGCGGTCGCTTCGATCACCGATTGGCCTTCTTACGAAGCTTACTATAACGACAACATCGCCGAAACGGAGGATGCGAAGATCGATTGGTCGACCTCCGACCTCACCTACATCTTTGAGAATACCCTCACCGATGAGCAGGGGAACGTCGTTAGTGAATCCGGGACGACCCCGGACACCAATGACTACCTCTTCTATACCGATGGAACCGAAACGATTTCCGATCCAGCGGGCAAAGGCGAAGACATCGTGGTGGGCCGGCAGTTCTTGGCCCAATATCCGACGACTCAGATGCTTCCGAAACTCGCGATCATGAAGGACTATGGTAGCAACAACAAGTACGTCCTCTCGATGTGGCAATCGGTCAAGGCCAATAACCTTCCCTATTGGGGCGTCATCGTCTTCGGCGTGATCATCGTCGCCGCGATCCTCATCATCGGCAGCAATCTCATCATCAAGCACTACAACCGGAAAATCCGGATTGAGCGGCGCAAAGAAACCGCGGCCGACATGGCCGAGGACGAGGAAAAATAACCTTAACCCC
>MVZL01000188.1 GCA_002068375.1 Tenericutes bacterium ADurb.BinA155 | reverse complement strand
TCACTTACAGAAATTCGACCGCTCGAACCAAGGGACCTGCATCAACCAGACCCCGATCGTCCAAGTGGGCGATGATATCAAAGCCGGTCAGATCATTGCCGATGGCCCCGCGATGCGGAATGGCGAGCTTGCGCTCGGCCAGAACATCTTGGTCGCCTATATGACCTGGAACGGTTACAACTACGAAGACGCCGTCATCATGTCGGAGCGGATGGTGAAAGAAGATACCTTCACCTCGATCCACATCGAAAAATACGAACTCGAGTGCCGGGATACCAAGCTTGGCGCCGAAGAAATCACCCGCGATGTCCCGAACGTCAGCGAAGAAGCGAAAACCTTCCTCGATGAGCGCGGCATCATCGTGCCGGGCGCCGAAGTCAAAGAGGGCGATATCCTCGTCGGAAAAGTCACGCCGAAAGGCCAGACTGAGCCGACTCCAGAAGAAAAGCTCCTCATGGCGATTTTCGCCGAGAAGACCAAGGAAGGCAAAGATTCGTCTTTGCGGGTTCCTCATGGTGGCGCTGGCATCGTCCACGCCGTCAAGATTTTCTCGCGCAAGAACAAAGATCCGCTCCCGCCGGGCGTCAATGAAGTCGTCCGGGTCTACATCGTCCAGAAGAGAAAGATCTCCGAAGGCGATAAGATGTCGGGCCGTCACGGCAATAAGGGCGTCATCTCGAAGATTCTGCCGGTTCAGGATATGCCGTTCTTACCGGATGGCACCCCGATCGACATCATGCTCTCCCCGATGGGCGTTCCTTCCCGTATGAACATCGGCCAGATTTTGGAGGTCCACTTAGGCTTAGCCTGCCGCAAGCTGCATATGCGGGTGGCCACGCCGGTTTTCGATGGCGTCTCCAATGACGAAATCTTTGACTTAATGCATAAAGCGGGGCTTCCCGCCGACGGTAAGACCGTCCTCTATGATGGCCGGACCGGCGAACGTTTCGATGAACGCATCAGCGTCGGCATCCAGTACATGATCAAACTCGTGCACATGGTCGACGATAAACTCCACGCTCGGGCGACCGGACCTTATAGCCTTGTCACTCAGCAACCGCTCGGGGGCAAAGCCCAGAACGGTGGCCAGCGTTTCGGCGAAATGGAGGTTTGGGCCCTCGAAGCTTACGGGGCCGCTCATACCTTGCAGGAAATGCTCACCATCAAGTCCGATGACCGGGTCGGTCGTCGGAAGACGTATGAAGCCATCATCAAGGGCTACGCCATCCCGAAACCGGGCATGCCGGAAGCCTTCAAGGTCTTCACTAAGGAACTCAAAGGCCTTGGCATGAATGTCACCTTATTCGATCAGCAGGGCGAATCCATCGATATGGATGCCCTTGCCAAAGAAGCCCTCATCGAGGAACGGAAGGTCAATTCGGCCATCCGCAACCTCACCTCGCCGCGCGAGGAACAACCCGATGTCGCCGCCGCCACGGAAGTGGAGAGCGACCAAGCGGAAGAAGAAGGCTTATCCGTTACCAGTGGCCCCAGCAAACCTGGGGACGAAGAGTAATGGGGGAGGAAGCAAATCATGTTTGATATCAATAACTTAGCGGCCGTCCAAGTCGGCCTGGCCTCGCCGGATACCATCCGGAGCTGGAGCCATGGTGAAGTCACCAAACCCGAAACCATCAACTACCGGTCCCAAAAGCCGGAGATGGGTGGTCTCTTCTGCGAAAAGATCTTCGGCCCCTCCAAGGACTACGAATGCCATTGCGGCAAGTACAAGAAGATCCGTTATCAAGGCATCACTTGCGAAAAGTGCGGCGTCGAAGTCATCTCCAAAGAGTTCCGGCGGGAACGGATGGGCCATATTGAGCTCGTCAGCCCCTGCAGCCACATTTGGTATTTGAAAGGGATCCCGTCCCGGATGGGACTCGTCCTTGACGTCAGCCCGAAACAGCTCGAAGAAGTCATCTACTTCGCGGCTCATATCGTGCTGAACCCCGGCACCAGCAAAGTCTTAAAGTACAAGGATTTCCTTGACGAAAAGGCCGCCCGTGTCGAGTTTGTCGATGCCATCAACGCCTTACCGCGGGCTCAAGATCCCGCCAACCCCTCGATCAAATGGATCGAGCCGGGGAGCGCCGATGACCTCAAAGCGGGCGAACTCATCACCAAGATGCAGAACCCGGCCGAGACTTTCGACTTCTTCACGACTTCCGCCTTCCTCACCAAATACACCGACGCCGAATTCGGCGAAGGCGCCGCGGCGGTGAAGCGTTTGCTCCACGAAGTCGACCTCGATAAGGAATTCGATCTCATCCAATCCGAAATCAAAGATTCGAACGGCCAACGCCGCTTAAAGCTCGCGAAGCGCCTCGAAGTGATTCAGGCTTTCCGCGACTCCAACCAGAAGCCGGAGTGGATGGTCCTCGACGTGATCCCGGTGATCCCGCCGGATCTCCGCCCGATGCTTCAACTCGATGGGGGCCGTTTCGCCGCCAGCGATTTAAACGATCTCTATCGCCGGGTCATCTCCCGGAATACGCGGTTGAAGAAATTGATCGATATGAATGCCCCGTACGTCATTCTCATGAACGAGAA
>MVZL01000187.1 GCA_002068375.1 Tenericutes bacterium ADurb.BinA155 | reverse complement strand
GAAGACCGGCAACTGGTACGAGATCAATGGCGAGAAGATCGGCAACGGCCGCGAAGCCGCCAAGATGTATCTCCATGATCATCAGGACATCGAGAACAAGATGGCCGATGACATCCGGGCCAAATGGAAAGCCGATGCCGCCAAGGCCGAACCGGTCAGCGGCGAAGTCACCACTTCCGATGACCCCGATGATGTCGATGACGGAAAGTAAATAAGCGATTCCTTAAGGAGCCGAGTACTCATTCGGCTCCTTTTCTTTTGGGAATAGGGGAGGAGATGTTTATAATAAGGTCCGATGAAAAAGGGAATGGGACTTTTAGCGGCGCTCAGTTTGCTCCTCACGAGTTGCGGGAGCTTCGACCTTTCGAGCTTAGTCGCGAAGTCCTCGCTCCATAGCTTTAACGAAACGATCGCGGATGAAGCCGGCAATAGCATTTTGGTGAAGCGGGGCGTCCTCTATAGCGACCGCTTGGTCCTCGAAGCGGATCTGACGGCAAAAGATTTTGTTCTTTTTTCTTTTCAGATTCTTCCACTTCCGAAAATCTCAATGGACCTTGATTCAACCAACCACGCCTCCAACACTTGGATGGCCTACGGCAAACTCACTTATAAGAACCCCGTGCATTTAAATATGACCTTTTTGAATGTGACCTCCCTCGAAGCGAAAACCACGTATTACATTAACTTTGGGATCACCGAAACCGGATACCCCTCCACCTATTTCACCTTCACTGGGGCCTCAGTCCTCCAGTAAACTTTCTACCCATTTGAAACGATTGTTGATACAATAAGCGCTGTACCGTTAGGTACTTACCACCCATAGATTGTCGTTTGGGTCCTCGTAATCGGCCTTAGGCCATTAAGATAAGCCTCCATATCAATCTGTTTTTTGCTAGGGTGAGAAGCATCTTTTTATCGGTTCACATAAAGGAGCAAAAAATGCTACAAAATCCTGTTGTGCTCGCTGGTTTATCGACCGGAGCCTGGATTGGAATCGCCTGTGGCGCCCTCGTTCTCGGCGCGGTGATTACCTTTCTAGTTTTGAAACTCATCGTCGGGGGAAAGTCGAAGAATGCCGACCGCAACGCCCAGAACATCATTCGCGATGCTCAGATCAAGGCGGAACGGATCACCAAGAATGCCGAAATCGATGCGAAGCAGGCCGCCTTTGAAGCCCGCCAGCAAGCCGAGAACGATATCCGGACCCGCAAAGGCGAACTTGCCGCCGAAGAACAAAAGCTCACTTTGCGCGAGCAGGCGATCGATCAACGCGATGCCGCCCTCGTCCAAAAGGAGAACACCCTGGATACTCGGAACGATCAATTAACCGAGAAACTCGCCGCCGCCGATAAGAAGCAGCAAGAACTCGATACCAAGATCGATTCGATCATCGCCGAACTTGAAAAAGTATCCGGCATGTCGACCAAGGAAGCCCATGACGAAATCATGGCCCGGGTCGAAAGCAAGATGTCGACCGAAATCGCCGCCTATATCAAGAATCAAGAAGACGAAGCTCAGGAGACCGCCGAAGCGAAAGCGACCGACCTTCTCTCCTTGGCCTGCGCCAAATACGCTCAGGACGTCACGACCGAACGGACCGTCTCCGTGGTTGCGCTTCCTAGCGATGAGATGAAGGGCCGCATCATCGGACGCGAAGGCCGAAACATCCATGCCCTTGAGACTCAGCTCGGAGTCGACCTCGTCGTCGATGACACCCCTGAAGTCATCACCGTTTCCTGCTTTGATCCGATCCGCCGCGAAATCGCGCGCCGGACTTTGGAATATCTGGTCAAGGATGGTCGAATCCAGCCGGGCCGGATCGAAGAAGTGGTGGCCAAGTGCAAGAAAGAAGTCGATGAGTCGACCCAGAAGTACGGCGAAGAAGCCGCGTTCAAACTCGGCTTACCGAAGATCAACCGCGAACTCCTCAATTACGTCGGCCGGCTCCATTACCGGACTTCGTATGGCCAGAACGCCCTCGATCACTCGATGGAAGTCGCCTATCTCACCGGCATCATGGCCGCGGAATTAGGCTTAGATCAATCGCTCGCGAAACGGGCGGGCTTACTCCACGATATCGGCAAAGCCGTCGACTTCGAGCAAGAAGGCTCCCACGTCGAACTCGGCAGCAAACTCGCACGGAAATACGGCGAGCCCGATGTCGTCATCAATTCGATCGAATCGCACCATGGCGATGTTGAAGCCAAATATGTCATCTCCCACCTTGTCGCCGCGGCCGATACCTTATCGGCGGCCCGTCCGGGTGCCCGGAGCGAAACCCTTGAGACTTACATCAAACGGGTCGAGCAACTGGAGACGATCGCGAAAGGCTTCGATGGCGTGGCGCAAGCTTATGCCTTACAGGCCGGCCGTGAGATCCGGGTCATGGTGATTCCGGACAAAGTCGACGATGCCGCCGCGGTCGTGATGGCCCAGCAGCTTCGCGAGAAGATCGAAAACGAAATGACCTACCCTGGCCAAATCAAGGTGAGCGTCATCCGTGAATACCGCGCTGTCGAGACCGCGAAATAATCGTCTCGGCTTAGAAAGGGGTATTGCCCCCGATGAAAATCCTATTCTTCG
>MVZL01000186.1 GCA_002068375.1 Tenericutes bacterium ADurb.BinA155 | reverse complement strand
TAAAGTGGTTCCGCTTAAGGCGGTCCAACTCTTGAAATCGGAGGTGCCCACCACTCTCGCATCCACGTGATAGAGCTTCACGCCATAGGTGGTGTAATGCATCTCGCGATTGCTATAGGTCGTATGGGAATCCTGATAGTTCAGATCGGTCGGGGTATAGAGTTCCAGTAAGAGGTATTCGTCAAAAGCAGTCTGGTTCCAGGAAGAGGGAGCAATCAAAACGCAATCGCCACTGGTCTCCGAAGGGTTGATCTCGAGGGTGCAGTTGCCATTCACGACATAAGGGGTAGTCCAGCCTAAGGCCATCTTCGAGAAGATATCATGGTCGAGGATGTTCTCATCCATCATGGCCCAGCCGCCCATCGGGTTGAAGGTCGAATCGGATCCGTTACCGCCCGAATAATAGTCATCGAGACCAAGCATATGGCCCGATTCATGGATCAGGGTATGGGGATCGACCGCCGGCGAGCGGGTCGCTTCGTAGATGAAATCGTAGGACATCCAGAAATAGACGTTTGCCATCGGGCTCTTTTTGTTCCAATAGGAGTCGGCGTGGTTCATATAGTCCCAATAGGTATAGGCCCAGAAGACGTTACCATCACTATCGATCCGATTGATCACCGCATCCTCACTAATATCGGGGCAGGAATAAACCATGATGACCCCATCGATCGCCCCGTCGCCATCGTTATCGTATTGGGTGCAATCGTTACCGGTCGTGCTCTTATAGTTCGCGACTGCTTTCTCGACGCAATAGGTCGAGGCTTCGGCGCTACCCTTATCGAGGTTCTTTAAGGCCGAAGGAGTAAGTCCAATCGAGTATTTGGGGGCGACGGTGTAGCTGAGATTGAGTTTCCCATAGGAACTCTTCTTGTAGAACGAAGCGAGGGATTCCCAATAACCGGTCGCACTGCTATTGGCCCCATTGAGGCAGACATCCAGATCTTTGAGGGTTTGACTCGTAAAGGCGTAACCGGTCAGTTCGATCGGAAGAACCAAAAGGTTATAGGTTCCGACCGAGGGCACCGCTTCGCAAGTTTCACTCTTTTGAAGATCACGATAGGTGAAAGGCGTGACATTGCTGATGGTATAGAAGCCATCGCCCGAATTGATTGAAGCGCCATTGCTGGCGTTCTTGTTGACACTGAATAGATCAAAGATCGAGCAACCGCAGAGGGCGATTGGGCTGATGAGGCATAGGGGGATAAGTTTCCAATTCTTTTTCATGGCGTTAGTAGTGTAGGTCCAAATGGAAGAAAAACAAACTCTTTCACTCCATAAAGAGACAAGGTCGGCAATTTGTTTGCTTTTTCTTTTAGAAAATCCCGTTGGCTTTCAAAACAATGAAGGTAATGAGAATGGCAAGTAAGAGAACCCCAAGCGGAACCAAGATAAAAACGAGGACGAGTTTATTGCTCATTTTGGCGGGAGGATTCTTTTGGGCTTCCTCCGCCTCGACTTTTTCTTTGTGGTGACGTCTCGCTTTCGGATCCATACCTTATCATTATGGAATCACGAAATAGAAAATCGAGAAAGAAATAAAAGCTCCCCCTAAGGGAACGGTTCAACTAACGGTTGAAGGATTAGCGGCCCTTCTCGTCTCCGAAGATTCCGAAAATGGTGCGGAGGAACAATTTCGTATCAAGCCAAAGATTGAAGTTTCGAACGTAATACGCATCACATTCGGCCTTCTTTTTCTCATTGTGCTCCCGATGAAGCACCACTTGAGCGTAACCCGAAATACCCGGTTTTATTTCATAAACGCTTGGAGAATAGGAGCGGCGCATGTCAATGAGGCCCGGTTCAATCGCATAACCTTGAGAAGGCCGAGGACCAATGAAAGACATTTGGCCGACGAAGATGTTAAAAAGCTGAGGAATTTCATCCAAAGAGGTCTTACGCATAAAACCGCCCCACTTCGTCACAAGTTTAGCTTGTTCTTCAGGGGACATATCAGCAGGCGCAATCTCCGGGGCATCCACTCGCATTGAGCGGAACTTTAGCAGTTTAAAAGGCTTCTCGTGACGGCCGATCCGTTCTTGTTTGAAGAAGACGGGGCCTCTTGAAGTGCATTTGGTCACAATCGCGCAAAAGAGAAGAATCGGAGAAAGCAAGACGATGCCGAGAAAAGAGCCAAAGATGTCGATGCATCTTTTCCAGAAGAGATAGAATTTTTGGCTCTTTCTTAACATTTTTTCACTTCGCGGAATTATAGCATGACAGCAATTAAAGAATAGATAAAACCACGAAATTAGCCCATAAGGATCAAAGAATGACACTTTTCTAATGGGCTTGTGCTTTTATTAAATCACAAAATAGTAGATTGAGAAAAACATAAAGAGAGTCCCAGCAAGAACGAAGAAGTGGAAGACGGTATGCCACCATGGCGATTTCTTACCGCCAATCCGATAAAGGACCGCGCCAATCCAATACATCACTCCGCCTAAGAGAAGTAAGGTGCAACCTTCCCAGCCCACCGCTTTCCATAAAGGATAGAACGCGGCGATAATCGCGGAACCAATCACGACATAAATCGCCATCGAGAGTTTGTCGTACTTCTTGATGTTGATGGAATTCATGACGATCCCAAGAATGCATCCAGCCCATACCACCCCAAAGACG
>MVZL01000185.1 GCA_002068375.1 Tenericutes bacterium ADurb.BinA155 | reverse complement strand
GTGCCGATATTGTCGGGGTGACCAGTCAGTCCCCGGATAAGCCGTTCATCAAGCGTCAATCGAATCCATACTGGCCGGGGACCTATTTTTCGCTTCATGATTGACCCGCTTCCCGACCGGCTTATATTTTCGACTTCTTCTTCGGGCGAATTCTTGGCCGGCGTGACGTTGTCGGGGTATACGAATTCATAACTTGAAAGGACATGACCCCGGAAGAAGAAGATAAAAGTATCTGGTTTTGAATCTTTGTTGTCCTTCTTCGACCTTCGCTTTTGACCTTTCGGGCGATATCTTTTCCAGGGTCCCTTTGTAATTTCTTGAATTTCGGTCGTGAAAAGTAAATCAAGCCCTTCGTTAATCAATTCGTATTGGTCGCTTGAATAGGTCGGATAATGACCCGGTTCGGCGGCGGCTTCCTGTGAAAATTCCATGATTCTTAATAGTTCGGTCGGCGTGGTTTGAATCACGGCGGCCGGGTTGTCGGGGTCGATAAGTGAATAAAGACCGTATAAAAGCCATTCGGCGAAGGGGGGAAGCGGTTTGTCAAGTCCAGGTAAATAGGGCTGAATCGCCGAAGATTTTCGCCTTGAAGCGGCGAATAAGTCGGGTGCTATCTGTAAAGTGGCATTATCGACGGGGAAAGTCTTTCGCTTGGTCATTTTATCCCCCGATTCCCTTTCATAGCCGCCGCTATTATGCCGGCATAATCCATTCCTGTTATCTTCTTTGCGATTTCTTCGAAGGACTTCCCATCGTCAAGCCGGGTCGGGAAGCGTTTCGAATCCCTTTCATTGTCAACGGCATAGATAGTCGCCCCGGCCATGACCCTTGACCAATCAACGGCGGGACCCTTCTTGACCAGGCGAAGACTTGAAGTGTCGACATTCCATATATCACTTGACAACATATCTATAAATTGGTTAAGACTGGTTTCTGTGACCTTCAAGGCTTCTTCAATCCCTTTAAGCCGGTCCCGAAGAATCGGGGCCAGGACGGGGATTCCTTCGAAGAATTCCTGGGATATTAATTCATAAGTTAGTTTGAAGGTTTCAACGTCGTCAAAGACTTCGCCGATATTCCGAATCGCTCTTTCAAGCGGCGAATGAAAGTCTTGTCCCAGGAAGGAAGATATATCCCGTTTGTTCTTTTCCTTCCATGAAAATGACCGGTGACTGGTCCTTAATTGACCCATTCGACAAAGAAGGTTTGATATCGTTTCCCGCTTGCCTTTCGGGTCGTCGGTTGGATAATAGAATTCCCGGACGAAGTTCTTCCCGACCATGCCAGGGGTCGCCCCCAGTTCGTCGGCAATCTTTCGAAGCCCCCGAAGCGTCGCATAATACCAGGCTTCGCCGGCCTTTTCACTTGACCCCATGAAAGGGTCGTCCCCTTCGGCTTCGTGAAAGGCTTTGACGTTGACCGTCCCCAGGTCCGGGGCGTAGTATCCCAGAAGCGGGGAAGCGTCGGCGCAAAGGAAGCGACCCAGTTCGGCGAAGTTGACCTTGTCGGCGTCAATCAGGTCGCCCCCCCAGGGCTTCTTCTGACAATCCAGATAGAATTCCTTCGCCTTTTCTGTAATCTGGTCTTCTTGAAGTGTCCCGTCGACGTTATAAAAAGTATTCAAAACGTCGGGCGAATTCTTGTCGACCCGCTTTTCGTCGCCGGCGAAGATTCCTTTGTCGTATAGCCATAACATCCAGATTGACCGGAAAATCGCCCATGCTGGAAGACGAAGGTCGGCCGAATTATCGGGGTCTTCCCGGTTCCATCCCAGGGCGGGGGTGAAGCCCCATTGATTTTCAAGCCCGAAGCATACCCCGCCTTCAAGTTCCCCCGCTGTGACCTTATTGATAAGACGGTCATTGATTTCGTCGGACATAGCGTCCCATTCCCGACCGTTGAATTCGGGGTGTCCCCCATGCTTCTTCCAGGCTTCGAAGCGTTCCTGGTCGCCGGCGAAGTATTTCGTCAAGATAGCGTCTTCGCCTTCTGATTCGACCCACTTCCGGCGAATACCTTCGTCTTCGCCGCCATAATCGACTTCTGGGGTCGATATCTTCTTCAAGAATTCATCTGGGACTTCAAGGATTTCGTATCCTTGCCGGCGTGTATAGGCCCCGGTCAATTCGTTGGCCAGTTCTTCAAGGTCTTCGGTCGAATATCCTTCATACCATTCGGCGGCTTTGTCGTAGTCTTCCCAGGATAACGGGCGGGGGGCTTCTTCGGTGAATTGATAGATTGTGACCCGTGTAATATCGCTGTATGAATCTTCCAGAAGCAAGCGGTCAATCTGTGACCCAATTCCAATTGATACGGTGTAAAGTCGCCATAGGTCAGAATCGGCCAGACGGTTCGCTTCATGAATGATATTTGTCAAGGTCAAGAAGGCGTTATAAGCGGCGATTATCGGGGTCCCTTCTTCGCCCTTCTTCGATTTCGCCGTCTTGACCCGCTTGTCCCATGCCGTCTTCAATTCGGCGACCGGGGGATAATCGTTGACCGTTTCGGGGTCATTGATTAAATGCCATTCGTTCGCATATATCAGATATAGCCGGCCGGCTTGACGGGCGGTCAGATTTTCAAGACTTGCTTCAAGTTTCTTCTTCGAAGCGTTCGATAATCTT
>MVZL01000184.1 GCA_002068375.1 Tenericutes bacterium ADurb.BinA155 | reverse complement strand
GCGGCGGTTAAAGCATATTCAGGATCATAACCATTCCGGTTTTTGTCAGTGTCTTTCGAACTGACCCGGAACGTTAACGTTTTGCCGGAAGTGTAGGCCAAATCGGTATTGGCTTTCACAACAGTCGGCGAAATGGCCGCTCCGACTCCAAGAATCAAAGCGCTGCACATGGCGATATAAGCGATGAAACGACGCATAGGTAACCTCCGGGTAAACTAGGCCTGAATTATAAATAATTCACGCTCGCATGTTAAAGAATACTCTCACGCGCGTGATATGACAATAAGAAATCTTGGCTTTAAATCCGATAGCACGGCCTTAAAGGAGACAACCCTGGTGGGAGCGTTTGAGGTGTTCGTAGGCCTTTTCGGTCGCGGTCCGGCCTCGCGGGGTGCGGTTAATCATGCCAATCATGAGAAGATAGGGCTCATAAACATCTTCCAAATTCTGGATCTCTTCGCCGATCGAAGAGGCGATCGCTTCGAGCCCAACCGGACCCCCATGGAACCGGTCGATGATGGTCGAAAGATATTTGATATCGACATCGTCCAAACCGAGCTCATCAATCTTGAGGGCATCGAGGGCTTTTTTGGCAGATTCTAACGTGATGGAATCTTCGCCATTATAGGTAGCAAAATCCCGGACCCGTTTATAGATGCGGTTGGCAATACGCGGGGTCCCACGGCTTCTTTGGGCGATGAGGGTGACGGCGGCGGGCTCGATTGGAGTCGCGAAAACCAAGGCGGTTCTTTTGATGATTTCCGCAATCTCGTTCGCCGGATAAAAATCGATCTTTTCGCTGATGCCAAACCGGGCCCGTAAGGGGCTCGAAAGATCGCCCGCTCGGGTGGTCGCGCCCACCAAGGTAAACGGGGGCAAAGGCAGGGTCAAAGGCTTGGCGTTTCCATCGCGGTTCACCATGATCGAAAGCTGATAGTCTTCCATCGCGCCATAAAGGACTTCTTCGACGATATGGGGAAGCCGGTGAATTTCATCGATGAAGAGGATATCCCCCGCTTCGAGTTCGCTCAAAATCGCGGCGAGGTCGCCCGGCTTTTCGATCGAAGGGCCATTGATGGTTTTGATGTGGCCGCCCATTTCGTTAGCGATCACGTAAGCTAAGGTGGTTTTCCCTAGTCCGGGCGGGCCATAAAGCAAGACGTGATCGAGCGGTTCTTGCCGTTTCTTCGCGGCGCCAATAAAGACTTTGAGGTTCTTTTTTAGCTCTTCTTGGCCGACGTATTCTTTGAGGGTTTGCGGCCGTAAGGAAAGCTCGCTTTTGACGTCTTCATCTTCCTTATGGGCATCGAGTAAACGGGACATTAGGAATTCCTTAATTTATGGAGGGCGAGCTTTAAGATCGTCTGGTTATCGGCCCCGGGCTCATTGATCGAGGCGAGGGCGTCATCGATCGCTTTAGCTTTGAAACCGAGCTGCTTTAAGGCTTGGCGGACTTCATCGTATTGCGAAGGGTTGCCCTTCTCGTCGCTTTCGACGAGTTTGCCCTTCAGATCCAAAATGATCTGAGCGGCGGCTTTCGGGCCGATCCCCGGGAGCTTTTTAAGGTAGGCGGTATTGTTGCTTTGAATCGCTTTAAAGAGTTCGTCCGGATTGGTCTCTTTTAAGGCGTTGAGCGCGGTTTTCGGCCCAATTCCTTTGACTTGGATGAGACTCATGAAAGCGTCTTTTTCTAAGCTGGTCAAAAAGCCGACCAGGTAATGGTCATCTTGGGTGATCGCCTCGTAGGTGAAAAGGGTGATCTCCGAGTGGAGGACGAATTCCTGAACCCGGGAAACCAAGACCTCATAAGCGACGTCATGGACATCGATCGCCACCCGGTCTTTCAGAATGGCAATAACTTGGCCTTTCAATGCGTAAATCATATTAGTGGTACACCACCGCGAAGAGGAAGACGAAAAGGATCGCTAAGCCAGCCGCGATGAGAACCGTCACGGCGTTTTTGAATCCTTTTTCGTTATCCATTTGGGTTTATTATACGATACTTAAAAAAGCGCGCGGGACTTTTAATCGGTATAGTCGAATTCGAAGTCGCCGATCCGGACGGTGTCGCCGTTATGGGCGCCCTTCTTTTTGAGGGCGTCTTCCACCCCGATTTTATCGAGGTAGGAAATGAGCTTCGCCACCCCTTCATCGGTCGAAAGATTGATGATCGAATAGGTCCGCATCGCCCGTTCGCCTTCAATCACCCAAAGGTGATCGGACGGATGGGTCAAAATGAAGGTTTCTTCGGCTTTATCCTTATGGGCGTCATAGACCTTGACCCCGCCTTCTTCATCGGCGTGGATCTTGAATTCCGGCGTCTTTTGAATCAGCTCATAAGTCTTCTTCATGAGCTCTTCGACCCCTTCATCCGTGAGGGCGGAAATCCCGATCGATTTCTTCTTCGTTTTCTTATCGAAAGCGGCCTTTCTTTCCACCGCACCATCATAGTCCATCTTGGTCGCGACGATGATCTGGGGACGATCTTCCAAATGGGCCCCATAGGCCTTTAACTCGGCATTGATGATCTTGTAATCGCTATAAGGATCCCGCTCCCCGTCCATGGAGACGAGATGAAGCAAAACCCGGCACCGCTCAATATGGCGGAGGAAGGTGATCCCTAAG
>MVZL01000183.1 GCA_002068375.1 Tenericutes bacterium ADurb.BinA155 | reverse complement strand
GAGATCAGCGTCGCCTATAAGCGTTTCGAAGGCGGCTATGGCGTAATCCAAGCCGAGAACAAACTCAAGTAGAACCCTTTCATTCGATTCTTGAGCAGGGGTATCTCCGCCCCTGCTCTTTTCTTTTAGAAAAGAAAGGACTTTAATTTAACCGAGGGGCTCGTTATAGTTATCCTCGCATCATGATTCAAGATAAGGTTATCGGCACCGATTTGGATGGAACTCTTTTTTATCCGAAACGGCGGATTCGGCTCCTTTCGAGCGGGAACAAAGCCTTTATCAACCGTTTCTTGAACGATGGGGGCAGGCTCCTCATCGTCTCGAGCCGGAGCGATTTCATGTCGCAGAAAGTCGCCTTAGCCCACCACCATAACCTCGACACCGTCTGCTGCAACGGCAGCTTCGTGATCTGCAATAACCAAATCATCAAAGAAACCTTCTTCGATACCGCCTACTTAAAAGCCTTATTGGCCGATCTCCGCAAGCAATTCGATCCCCCCTTAATCCTTCTCACTTCGAAGGACCGCAACCTCGTGATGACGAGGACCAAAGTGTCCCACATCACCAACTTCGGTTACTTCCTCTATAACTTTTTCCAAGGGGTTTATAAAGAGCCCTTCGTCCGGAGCGATCACATTTTCGCCCAAGAAATTGAGAAGGGAAAAGTTTATAAGATGATGGTCATGATTGGGGTCAGCAAAAAAAGCAAAGCCCAAGCCATGGAAATCAACCGGGCTCTCCGCGAGAAGTACCCCGGGGCCGAGTTCTCTTGGATCGGGGAATTCATCGAAATCACCCCAAAAGGGTGTTCAAAAAGCTCGGGAATTGCCTTTTACCTTGATTACAACCACATTTCTCGCGATAATGTCATAGTCGTCGGGGACTCCGGCAATGACATCTCAATGTTCGAAGCCTACCCCGAGAACAGCTATTGCATGGCCCACGGCAATGACCATGTCCAACGTCACGCGAAGCACATCATTAAGCGCTTCAGCGATTTGGAGAGTGTGCTATACCCATCGGAGGATAGCAACCTACCGAAGAAAGAAGTGAAGTAACGATATGAATCAGATCAGTGAAGTCTTAGCGACGCTCATCCACTATAACGTCGCCGTCCGCGATACCCTCGAGTACTGCTTGAAGAAAGATAGCTATGATGCCAACCTCTTCAAAGAGAAGAAACGCAGCATCCTCGTCGAAGTCGACCAGCATACCCCGTTAAAGGATATCATCGACCACAGCGGAGAAAACGGAGTCAAACTCGAGAAATCGATCCGTGATTTCTACGATAAAGTCTATGGCGATAATTCGACGATCCTCCATTTGGCGGATGATGGTTTAAGAGTCGACCACAATCAGCATCTCGTCATCTACGAGAACGTGATGCCGATCCACGAGAACATCAATTACATGATCCTCGGGGTCATCAATGATGGCCATAAGAAAAACCTCGACATCGCGGAGATGGAGAAGCTTTGGAAGGCCGACGAAACGATGTATCGTGGCGTCGCTTATATGACCTTAGTCAACGATCTCATCGGTTTATTCAATGATTTCAACAAGGCGATGCAAGAGAGCAAAGGCCAGCCTTCGCCCGCGAGCAATTTCATCGGCAAGGATCTCCAGACCGTGATCAATCAGATCAACTTCGTCCGGGCCAACGCCAAAGAAACCGACCTCGTCTATAAGAACATGGAAGACCACATCAACGCCCTCATGGAGAACATGACCGGCCGCCGCGATCTCCCCGAAGGCAAGAAATTCCCGGATGTGATGAAGGAGACCCAAGATCTCATCAACATCTATGTCCGCGATGCGGAAGCCAAATTCCGCGAACTCTACGTCCCGGCGATGAATGAACTCGTTGCCCAGGCGAAAGAAGACGAAGCGAAACGGGTCGCCAATGGCAACCCGGCTCCGGCTCCGGCGACTCCGAAAGAAGAAGCGGCCCAAGTCGCTTCCGATGACGAGATGGCCGAAATCGATCCGAAGACTGGGCTGCCGAAGGCCTAATCTCATTACCACGTCCTAAGGAGCGTATTACCGTATGGCAGAAGTAGCGAAAGAAAAGAAGATTTCAGGAAAAGAACTCGGTTGGTATATCGTGGCCGCGGTCTTTACCCTCGTCGGCTTGGTGTTCTTTATTTTCGGCCTGATCGGAAAATACTATCCGGGCAAAGCGAGCGATAACTGGATCAGCATCTCCGAGAACGCTTGGCTGATCAATTGGTCCAAAATGGGCTATCGGTGGTGGGGCTTAATCCTGATTGGGGTTGGCGTCTTAATCGCCGTGATCGCCCTTACGGTTTTTGCTCGAGTCGCCGACCGCGATGACGAACGGAATCTCCGGAGGCAGCAACGGCTCGTTCTCGAGCAGAATGCCACGACCGGAATCTCCAAAGAAGGCGCGGTTGAGGTGAAGAGCGAAGACAAAGCCGCTCCCGCCCCCAAAGCTCCGGAAGCGAAGTAATTCTTCCTAAACGAGTAAGCGGCTCCTTCGGGGGCCGCTTTTTTCGTGGTTTTCCGGATTTCTCCCGCGGATCGAAGGACGAAAAAAGCCCAGCGTTGCTGGGCTAATTGCCACCTGGCGGAGGAAAAGGGATTCGAACCCTTGCTCCCGGTTAAGAGACTACGAGCTTTC
>MVZL01000182.1 GCA_002068375.1 Tenericutes bacterium ADurb.BinA155 | reverse complement strand
GTGTAGCGGTCTAACATGTCTCCCTGTCACGGAGAAGATCGGGGGTTCGAATCCCCCATGGTCCGCCAGCTACGCGCAGGTGTAGTTCAGTGGTAGAACACCAGCCTTCCAAGCTGGTTATGCGGGTCCGATTCCCGTCACCTGCTCCAATCATAAGGAAGCGAGCCTCCCCCATCGTGGCCGAGGCTTTTTGTTTCCAAAAAACGGAGGATTGGTGTCTTGGGTCTAGGAAAAAACAAAACCTATGGCACAATAAAGAAGATGAAACAAATCAAAGACAAAACGCTAAGCGGACCCCGTCCGCTCTTCCATAGCAGCTCCCTTCATATCGAAGGAGTCATTTTCGGCGGAACCGAAAAGGGCGAATCCCCGGTCAATGAGTGCAAGAAGTGCGAACTCACCCACTGCTCGTTCGATCTCCCCTACTCGGTCTGGAACTGCCGGGACATGAAACTGGACCATCTCACTTTTAATAAGACGGCCCGCAGTCCCCTCTGGTACAACAAAGCCATCACTTTGACCGATGCCAAGATCTACGCGGACAAGGCGATCCGCGAATGCTTTGGAATCCTTTGCAAGGACACCTACATCTCCGGAACCGAAACGGCCTGGAAATGCCATGGGATCGACTTCAACCACTGCATCATCCAAAGCGAATATCTTCTTTTCTGTGCCCAAGACGTCAAGATGGAGAAGACCAATTGCACGGGCCCGAACGCCCTCCAATATATCGAAAAAGGCGAGATCCATGACTCGGTGATCGTCTCGGAGGACGCCTTCCTTCATTGCAAGAACGTCACGATATTCGATAGCGACCTCACCGTCGATTACTTAGGCTGGTACAGCACCAACCTGAAGCTCGTCCGTTGCACGATTCGGGGCAAGGAGCCGTTATGCTATAGCCATAACCTCACCCTTGAAGATTGCGTGATGGAAGGCTGCGAAGGAGCGTTTGAATATAGCGACATCATCACCGCCAAGATCAAAGGATCGATCAAGTCGATCAAGGATCCGGACAAAGGCGTGATCGAGGCCGACCATATCGATGAGATCATCCAAGACGTCAATCGGCGCGACACCTATGGCAAAGTCACGATCATCGTCCATGACCGGGAAGCCAAGAAATGAACAAAGAAGTCTGCTTAGCCACTAACAACAAAGGCAAACTCAAAGAATATCGAGAGATGCTCTCGCCCCTAGGCTATGTGATCTATTGCCCGAAGGACCTCAATATCGAAAGCGAGCCCGAAGAAACGGGCACCACTTATTTTGAAAATGCGTTCATTAAGGCCAAAGCCTTAGCCTTAAAGGTCCCCTACCCCGTGATCGCCGACGATTCGGGTTTCGAGGTCTTGGCCTTAGGGCGGTTCCCCGGACTCCATAGCTCCCGTTACGCCGCGACCTTCGGAAACGATTACCAAAAGGCCGGAGCGGCCTTAGTTAAGAAACTGAAGCCGACCGATTCGCGGGCGGCCGAGTTCCATTGCGTGATCTGTTATTTGGAAAAGCCGACGGCGAAACCCCTCTATTTTGAAGGAATCTGCCCAGGGACGATCTTGGAAAAGCCCCAGGGAAGCCATGGCTTTGGATACGATCCTTTCTTCCACTGCACCGAGGCTGACGCCGACTTCGGCCTCGCCGATGAAGCAACCAAAAATAAGTACAGCCACCGGGCGAAGGCCTTAACGAAGCTCATCACCTACTTAGCGATCTAAAAACGAAAGCGAATCGGAAACGACCGGTCCGCTTTTTTCTTTTATAAGGCAGCAATGCTTAAGAGAAGGCCAAAGACAATGCCCGCTTGGCCGAGCAAATAGAACGCCATGATGAAGAAGTCGCGGCGTTTGATATCGCGGGTGAAAATCGTGTAGGCCAATATCGAATCGCTCGCGACGAAGGCCAAACCCCCGAGGAAGGTGAGGAACAGGTAGGAGAAATAGCCGACGCAGGAACCGACCAAGGCGGCAATCGGAACTAACCCTAAGGCCGAAAGATAGATGTTGGAGACGAAAGCGAGCTTCCCGCTTTTCACGACTTTTTTCGTGATGTGGTAGCAGCCTAAGTTGAAGACGAGGACCAAAAAGCCCCCGGCGACGTAATAGGCCCAGTTGATCGAAGGATAGATGATGCTGATGATTTCGGCGATATAGGCAATGTGGCCCAATAAGAAAGCCCCCATCCCTAAGCCGAAGCAAAGGTGATTGTGCTTCCAAATGATCAACCACTGATCGGGCTTATAAAGGATCGCGCTGATCGCGAGCATCAAAACGCAGAAAGGTTTGATCACTTTCCGCGGCCCTTCTTTTTCAAGGAAGGCAAAGACGCATTCGACGATCGTAAGAGCGCAGAAAATCCCAAAGAACACATACACGGAGACGTCTAATTGGGTGCAATCGACCGGATGGGTGAAGATCATCGTTTACCTGCTTTCTTCGCGTCATGGGCGGCTTTTCTCGCGAGAAGCTTCGCCTTGCGCGCTTCGATTTCATGGCTCAGTTCGACTTTGTAGTTAGCGATCATCGTCCGGAACTCCTCCGTATTGGCGGCAAAGGCGAAAATCCAAGGGGCGTGTTCTTTCAAGCGGCGGCGTTGGAGCTGGAACGACGCCTTGATCTTGTCCCAATCCACGACCAGCTTCTTTTCGGAGATGG
>MVZL01000181.1 GCA_002068375.1 Tenericutes bacterium ADurb.BinA155 | reverse complement strand
CAAGGCGACCTGCATGAGCATGCTCACCGATAAACTGATGCAACGCAAACTCGATGAACGCGACGCGAAACTCAAATCCATCGTTGGCGAACAAAAGAATATCGAATGGGGCTCGCAGATCCGAAGCTATGTCTTCCAACCCTATACCATGGTCAAAGATCACCGGACCGATTACGAAACCGGTGATGTCCAAGGTGTCATGGACGGCGACATTGAACCCTTCATCTATGCCTATCTCGAGATGGAGGCTAAAAATGCCAACGGAACTAAGGCGTAGGATCTCGAAATCGCAAGTTCTCACCGAGATCAAAAACGTCATATTCGTACTACTGGGGTGCTTGCTTTTGGCTTTTGCCGATGCGGCATTCCTCACTCCTTGCAATATTGTTAGCGGCGGTGTCGCTTCAGTCGGCATCATCGTGAATTATTTCGTTGAACCCGCGATTGGCTATGACATCACCGACTTCGTGATCGATGGTGTTCAGGTCGTTCTCTGGATCGTCGGGCTTTGCACCCTCGGCAAGAAGTTCTCGCTCAACACGCTTGTCGCTTCTTTGGCCTACCCCCTTTTCTACACGATCCTTTATCGTTTCGTGAACATTGGGAATGTTTTGGGCATCGAAGGAGCGCTTTATAACAAAGGAACCGCCGAGCTTTTGATCGCCGGTATCTTTGGTGGCGCCTTGGCGGGAGCTGGTGTCGCTGTTGCTTATCTTGGCAATGGCTCGACTGGAGGCTTTGATATCGTCTCCTTCATCATCGCGAAATATAGTGAGATGAAGCAAGACGTCTCGGGTTTCATTATCGATGCTTCACTCATCGTGATCGGCATGATCTGCATGAAGAACATCACCTTAGGCCTCATTGGCATCGTGGCCGCGTTTGCCTGCGCGATGGCGGTCCAATACATCTACGTGAACGCCGATACCTTCGTCATTGTGGATATCCTCTCGGATCATTACAGCGAGATCCAAGACTATATTCATAAGGAGATGGACCACGCCACGACCGTGATCGACACCGTTGGGGGTTACACCGGCGAAAAACGGAAGATGATCCGAGTCGTCATTTATCAGGTCGAAACTTCGGAGCTTCGGACCAAGATCGCTCAGATCGATCCGAAAGCCTTCGTTTCCTTTACGCAAGCGAAGACCATCAATGGCGAAGGCTTCGAACCGTTTATCTTGCCGCGGAAGCCACGTCGTCCCTCCCAATCTGCCCTCGGTATGAGTCACGAATCTCAATACGACCAAGGACGGATGGAAGAAGAAGCGAAAGCGAAAGCCAAGCACGAATCGAAAGTGAGTTCGTCGAATAAAGAGACCAAAAAATAATGGATTCCTCGCACCCTTTTAAACTCGTAGCCCCTTATAAACCGACCGGCGATCAACCGGAAGCGATTAAGGAGATTTTGGCTGGAGTTCAAAAGGGAAAACAGGTCCAAGTGATTCTCGGGGCGACCGGAACGGGCAAGACCTTCACCGATGCGAACATCGTTGAAGCCTTAAATCGTCCGACCCTGGTTCTCGTTCACAACAAGACCTTGGCCTCCCAACTTTATGGCGAGTTCAAGGAACTCTTCCCGGAGAACCGGGTCGAGTATTTCGTTTCAAACTTCGACTTCTATCAGCCGGAAGCCTATATTCCGAAAACCGACACCTATATTGACAAGAACGCTGTGATGAATGATGAAATCGAAATGCTTCGGACCTCGGCGGTTAATTCGATTCTGGAGCGGCGCGATACGATTGTGGTGGCCTCGGTAGCCGCGATTTATGGTTTAAGCGATCCGGACGAGTACCGGGGTTTGCTTTTCGAAGTCCGAGTCGGCGAGACCCTTGACCGGAAACGGCTTTTCCAACAGCTTCTTGATTCTCAATACACTCGGAATAACCTCGATTTGCTTCCGGGAACTTTCCGGGTCCATGGCGACATCATCGACGTTGCCCCGGCCAATACCAGCGATTATTACATCCGAATCGATTGCTTTGGCGATGAGGTGGAATCGATCGCCCAGGTGAACTCCCTTTCGGGCGAAATCGAACGCACGTATGCCACCTATCCGTTCTATCCGGCCTATGATCACGCTTCGACAAGGAAGCGGATTGAAGAAGCCTGCGCGACGATCAAAGTCGAGCTCGAAGAACGCTTAAAGCAATTGAAGTCCGAAGGCAAACTCCTTGAAGCGGAACGGCTCGATATGCGGACCCGTCAGGATATGGAGAGCCTTTTGGAGTTTGGCCGTTGCCCTGGCATCGAAAACTATTCGCGCCACATCGATAAGCGCCAGCCGGGTCAACGTCCTTATACTTTGGTCGACTATTTTCCCAAAGACTTTTTGCTTTTGATCGATGAATCCCACGTCACGATTCCTCAGATCCGTGGCATGTATAATGGCGACCATTCGCGGAAACAGGTTCTGGTCGATTATGGCTTCCGTCTTCCTTCCGCGCTTGATAACCGCCCGCTCAATTTCCAAGAGTTTGAAGCCTTGATGCCCTCGACGATTGTTTGCACTTCGGCGACTCCAGGGGATTATGAACTCGAACGCTGCAACCATGAAGTGGTGGAGCAGATCATTCGGCCGACTGGTCTTCTCGATCCTAAGATCACGATCAAACCCTCGATGGGCCAAATCGATGATATTTTGGAGAACATCAAGAAGCGGATTGAGATGAAAGAACGGGTCATGATCGTG
>MVZL01000180.1 GCA_002068375.1 Tenericutes bacterium ADurb.BinA155 | reverse complement strand
AGCACTGGGGTTTACCGTCTTCGATATAGGATAAGCCCGCCGAATCGTAGCCCCGATAATCGAGCTTTTTGAGCCCATTAATCAGGTACGACCGGAAGTCGATCTTCCCAACGCCACCAACGATTCCGCACATATCATTTCCCTCCCGAGATATAGCGAACGAGTTCATTGACCACATCATGGCAAAGCTGGTTATCGAGCGCTTCCGCCATGACCCGGATTAAGGGCTCGGTCCCGCTCGGCCGGACCAAAATCCGTCCTTGGCTTCCGAGCCGCAGCGTCTCCTTCGCCTCAAGATCCGCTAAGCCTTTTGAGTTCATGATCGCCGCGACTTGTTCTTTCGAAGCGACTTTGATGTTCGTTAAGACTTGGGGATAGACAACTAATAAACGGAGCGACTGGAAACTTTGTTGGTCTTCTTCGTAGAGATTGAGAAGTTTGATGCCACTTAAGAGCCCATCGCCGGTATTGAGATCGTCGAGGAAAATCACGTGGCCCGATTGCTCGCCGCCAAGCGAGAGATGGTCCTCTTTCAGTTTGGCTTGGACATTCTTATCGCCCACCGCCACAATCGCGTAGCCGATTTTGGCTTCATCAAGGGCTTTCCGGAGTCCGAAGTTGCTCATGACCGTGATCACGACTTTATCTTGGTGGAGCGTTTTCTTCTTCCGCATCGCTAGGGCGTTCAAGTAGATCAAGGCATCGCCATCGATCAGATGGCCATCAGAGCTAAAGGCCATGAAGCGGTCGGCGTCCCCATCGTAAGCAAAGCCAAAGTCATAAGAGCCATGGCCTAACGCTTCTTTTAAGGATTCCAAATGGGTCGAGCCGCAGGCGGCATTGATGTTCTGGCCATTCGGCTCCGCGTGAATAAAGGTCACCTCACAGCCCAGCCGCTTAAAGAGTTCCGGGGCGACCGCCGAAGCGGAACCGTTCGCGCAGTCGACGAGCAGCTTCACGTTCTTAACTTTCGGATCGGCTTTGCTGAGGAGCCAGGCGATATAACTTTCCTTTAAGCTCGGATCGAGGCGGGACGAGCCTTGGACCAAGGGAAGATCGTCTTCCTTTTTGTCCATGTAGCCTTCGATCTCTTCTTCGATCGCATCGCTTAATTTCTCGCCTTCGCCATTGAAGATTTTGATCCCGTTATCGCTATAGGGATTGTGGGAGGCCGAAATCATGATGCCATAGGCAAAATGGTTCTTCCTCACCAAGTAAGAAATGCTCGGCGTCGTCGAAACGCCTTCATCAAAAACTTCGGCGCCCGAAGCGACCATGCCCTTAACGATGGCATTCAGGAGCATTTCGCCCGACTCTCGCGTATCGCGGGAGATGATGATCTTATTTTTCGTGCCGTGAGGATATTGGCCGATATAGCGGCCGATCCGATAGGCCATCTCTGCGGTTAAAGAAACGCCGGCGACGCCGCGGACCCCATCGGTCCCGAAATAATGGAGCCCCATATTATTTATGTTCCTCAGGTTTGTCGGAGGGTTTCGGCTCGGAATCTTCATTCTCGTCTTCCGGAGCCTTTGCGATCGCCATGTATTCTTCAAAGACTTTTAAGAAAGTATCGGGGGCGACGGCTTGGAGCTCGCCATCATAGGCGATGCTGATCCGACCGGTCTCTTCGCTCACCACCACCGTCACCGAATCGGTGATCTCGCTGATGCCGATGGCCGCGCGGTGGCGCGAGCCAAACTTGCCGGTGAGGGGTCGGGTCGTCGGGGTGAAGTAGACCGAGGCGGCCAGAATCTTATCGTCGCGGATAATGACCGCGCCATCATGGAGGCGGGTCCCTTCGTAGAAGATCGTGAGTAAGAGTTCCGGCACGACCGGGGCATTGAGGATCGTCCCGGACTTGATGACGTCATTCAGCGAATCTTTCTTTTCGAAAGTGATGATCGCGCCGATCTTTTGTTTGCTTAAGGTCACGACCGCGGTCTCGATCTTTTTATACATCGCTTCCCGGTCGAAGATGTGCTCCGGCTTCGTCTCGTCTTTCTTATGGCCGAAGAGTTGGAACGAGGCTTTGCCCTTCATCGAATTGGCGATGAAGACCCGGGCTTCGTTCATGTTGGCGAATAAGAAGAACGTGAGGCCAACGCCTAAGGCGATCCCGGTCACGATCGTGAGGAGATCGATCCCAAAGTACCAAGAAGCCATCAAGATGACCTCGGCCGAAATGAGATAGAGCAGGACGAACTTGCGGTTGAAGATCTTGGCGAATATGATGTCGAAAAGAACAAAAAGAATCAAAGCGATCGAAAGGCCGATGATATCGTTGATGGAAATTTGGCGTTGGACGAAGGTGATGGCTTGGAGATTCATGGCCTTACCTCACCCAGCGGTGGGCGAAACGCGAAGCCGCCGAAGCGGCGATCGCCCCCACGATGTCGTCGATGAACGTATTGCAGTGGCCTGAACTCTTGCCGGCATCGTTCAGCTTTGCGATGATGCCGTATTTCTTTTTATCGATGTAACCGAAATTGGTGAGGGCGATCGAACCATAGAGGTTGCAGATCCCATAGGCGAGGACCTCATCGACCCCGAATAAGGCTTCATCCCGCATTAAGGCGCCTTCCAGCTCCTTATCGTTCATCTTGCCTTGCTCCGCGATCTTATCGAGTTCGATCGCGGTCATGATCGCGTATTGGACTTCGCGCTTCTTGATGACCGACATCACGGAATCGAGCAAT
>MVZL01000179.1 GCA_002068375.1 Tenericutes bacterium ADurb.BinA155 | reverse complement strand
AGTAAGTTGCACCCTCGAGTGAAGAAGGATGGTACCGCGCGACCCGCGTTCCTTCAATGGGTGTTTTTATTTTTTAGGAGGGCAATGTCCCATATGAAAAGCATGAGCGGTTCCGAAATTCGTTCGACCTGGATTAAGTTCTTTGAATCGAAAGGCCATAAATGGCTCCCGGGCGTCAATTTGATCCCGGTCGGCGATAAGTCGTTACTTTGGGTCAATGCCGGCGTGACCGGATTAAAGAAATATTTCGATGGCTCCGAAGTTCCGCCGTGCCGGCGGATCACGAACGTCCAGAAGAGCATCCGGACGAACGATATCGAAAATGTCGGCCATACCGCCCGTCACCATACTTTCTTCGAGATGCTTGGCAATTTCAGCATCGGCGACTATTTCCGGAAAGAAGTGATCGCTTGGGCGGTTGAGATTCTCACTTCGCCCAAATGGTTCGCGATGGATCTCGATAAGCTCTATATGACCTATAACCCGAGCGATAAGGAAGCTTGGCAATATTGGCAAGATAATGGCGTGAAGCCCGATCACCTGATCCCACTAGAAGGAAACTATTGGCAGATTGGGGAAGGCCCGTGCGGCCCGAACACCGAGGTCTTCTATGACCGCGGCGAGAAGTGGGACCCGAAACATTTGGGGATCAAACTCTTAGCCGACGATATCGAAAACGACCGTTATATCGAGATTTGGGGCATCGTTTTCTCCCAGTTCAACGCGGTCAATGGCGTGAAGCGGGAAGACTATAAGGAACTCCCGAGCAAGAACATCGATACCGGGGCTGGCCTTGAGCGGCTCGCTTGCATCATGCAGGGGACCCCGACCAACTTCGAAACCGATTTGTTCATGCCGATGATTAAGGCGACCGAGGAGATTTCGGGCAAGAAATATGCTGAGCCCAATCTCATGGCTTTCCGGGTCATCGCCGATCACGCCCGCTGCCTCACTTTCGCCTTAAGCGATGGGGCCTATTTCAGCAATGAAGGCCGGGGCTATGTCCTCCGCCGGATCATCCGCCGAGCGATGCGTTATGGCCAAAAGCTCGGGATCCATGAGCCTTTCATGTACAAACTGGTCCAAGTGGTCGCCGATAAGTACCGGGATTTCTATCCGGAACTCGAAAGCCATGTCGGGATGGTCAGCAAGATGGTGAAAGGCGAAGAAGAGAAGTTCATCAAGACCCTCGATTCGGGCGAAAGCATGCTCCGCGAGATGCTTAAAGGCACCAAGAAGCTTTCGGGCGAACAGATCTTCAAACTCTACGATACCTATGGTTTCCCGAGCGATCTCACCAAAGAAATCGCCCAAGAATCCGGAGTCGAAGTCGATATGGATGGCTTCGATAAACTGATGGAAGAGCAGAAGGAACGGGCAAGGAATGCCCGCGGCGAGATCGAATCCTTCCATAAGCAGAGCAAGGATCTCCTTGGCTTTAAGACCCCCTCGGAATTCCTCTATGACGATATCGATATCGAAGCCAAAGTCACCGGCTTATTCAAGGATGGCGTCAAAGTCGATAACCTCGACGAAGAAGGCGAAGTTGCCTTTGATCGCACGACCTTCTACGCCGAGTCGGGTGGCCAGGTCTCCGATGCCGGCTCGATCGAAAACAAGAACTGCCGCGCCGAAGTGGTGGGGGTTTCGAAGGCGCCGGCGGGTCAACATCTCCATGAAGTCCACGTCGAATTTGGTTCGATCAAAGTCGGCGATACCTTCACCCTCAAGATCGATCATCTGAAGCGGAGACTCACGATGCGGAACCACTCGGCGACCCACCTTCTCCATGCGGCGATCGGCCAGGTTTTAGGCCAGCATGTCGATCAAAAGGGCAGCTTCGTGAACGAAGACTACTTCCGCTTCGACTTCTCGGCGATGGCGAAATTGACCGCCGAGCAAATCAAAGATATTGAGACGATCGTGAATCAGCAAATCGCGGAAGCGATCCGCCGGATCAAGGCCCACGCCAAGGAATTGAAGGCCTGAGGCAGAGATCAAGGAGAGAAAAGGACAAAAAGGACGTAAGGGACCTAGGTTCTGTTGAGTTTTTCAACGCAGATCAAATAACCAGAACGGAACTGGTTACTCGATTGTACGAAAAGCCAATAGGGGCGCCCTTTCCGGGTTTCCCTCACCCTGACCCTCTCCCAGAGGGAGAGGGATTACCTTGGTCCCGGTTATTTCCCAGGGCTGAAGCCCTGGGCTAGTTTAATAGCGTCCTTGGCGCCGGCACGGTAATTCCGCATTTCAGTAACTCATTTATGACGAAGACGAAACAGAACCTAAGGATTTAAGGCCGGGGCGCGTGGCCACGCGCCCCGTTTTTTTTAGCGGTATTTCGCGGTCAGGAACTCGAAGGCGTCCCGGCGGTCTTCGGGGAAATCGGCGGGGCGGGTAAGGACGGCGTTTTTCAGCGCCTCGGGGCAGGCGCACACGCCGGCGGCCCGGGAGCGGGGGATTTTTGGAATTACCGCCTTGATCAGGTTCTTGAGGTTCGCGGCGTTTTTGGTGAGGTACTGGATGACGGTTTCGATATCCACGTCCACCTCGTGCCAGCAATCGTAATCGGTGACCGCCGCCACGATGGCGTAGCAGATCTCCGCCTCGCGGGCCAGTTTGGCTTCCGGCAGGGCGGTCATGCCGATCAGGTGCGCGCCCCAGCTCCGGTAGAGGTTCGATTCCGCCCGGGTGGAAAA
>MVZL01000178.1 GCA_002068375.1 Tenericutes bacterium ADurb.BinA155 | reverse complement strand
AGGATGCACCCTTATTTTCGCCAGTTTAGCCTTGCCCTTTGCTTTTGGGAAAATCGGGATCTTCCGAGTCTATCTCCTCTTGATTCTTCGCTTTCTGAATGAAGCGGCTTTCAAAAAGAAATTCTCTTACCTCGAACTCGTGAGTTTCTCTGGCCTCATCCTTTTAGGCTTCGACTTCCATTTTGGCTATCAGACCGGATTTCTTTTAGGCTACGGCGCGAGCCTCGTTTTGCTTTTTTCGCGGAACCTCATTGAGCGAAAAGATAAGCGGTGGCGGCCGTTTTATTCCAGTTTGCTTCTTTACGCCCTCCTGGTCCCCGTGAGCCTAAGCCAAGGAAGCGGCCTTCATCTTTTCTATCCCCTTTTCTCGGTGGTTTGCCTTCCCTTCATTTACCTCTTTTCTTTCTTTGGGGGCCTCAGTTTCTGCAGCGTTAGCTTCACCCACCTCTTGCCTTTCCTCAAAGATCTTTTATCGGGGATCCTCTCCTTTTTCGTGAAGCTCGATTTGGTGGTTCCCTTTGCTCCATGGTCGAGCCGATTTTGCTTTTGCTATTACCTTGCCTTCCTTTTCGCCCTGATCTTTGAAGACATCGGTTACCTCAAGATGAAAAACTTGCTCTATTTTGGAACGCTTGGCCTCTATCTTTGCTCGATGATTCCGATTATTCCCGCCCTCAGTTCCAGCGTTTCCTTCATTAACGTTGGCCAAGGCGATTCGATTTTGATTCAGGATGGCTTCACCACGGTCATGATCGATACCGGGGGCAACCTCCATTTTGACATGGCGAAGGAAACCTTGATTCCCTATTTAAGGGAGCAGCGGATCTATCGGATCGATTATTTGATCGCGAGTCATGGCGACTATGACCATATCGGGGCCAAGGATTCCTTCTGCGCGAACTTTAACGTTAGCCATTTTATCGATTCCGCTTCGTCCTTTCCCCTCACGGTCGGGGACCTCTCGTTCACCAATTACAACACCTACGGGGGCAATGAAGAAAATGAGGAATCTTTGGTGCTTTCGCTCGATTTCATGGGTTATAAATGGCTCTTCACCGGCGATGCCCCCATCAGCATCGAGCAAAAGATCATCGCCGCCCATCCCGAACTCGATTGCGACATCTTGAAGCTGGGCCACCATGGAAGCGACACCTCAAGTTCCTTGGCTTTCCTTAAAACCATCACGCCCGAGGTCGCGATCGTCTCGGTCGGGGCAAAGAACACCTATGGCCATCCTTCGCCCTTAGTTCTCGAACGGCTAAGGAGCCTTGGAATCGCGATTCGGCGGACCGATCAAGAAGGCACAATCACCTATCGAAAGATTCGAGGAAGTTAGTCTATAATAAAAGGCAATGATTTATCTCATTTTCTCCAGCCAGTCCAAGATGGCCCAAAGCGCCCTCCAAACCTTGCTCAAAAAGGATTATCCGGAACGGGACGAATGCAACTTCGTCTCCTTCGATTTAGGGGTGACCCCCGTTAATGAACTCGCGAAAGAATGCGACCAGCTTCCTTTGGGCTACGAGAAAAAAGCGGTGGTGGGCGAGAACGCGGCTTTCTTAGCGAAGAGCCGAACCAAGTACAAGTATCAAAAAGACGATGGGCCCGAGGCTTTATTGGCTTATCTTCAAAATCCGAACCCGGCGATCGACCTCTATCTTTTGCTCTATAGCGATGAGCCTGACCTTAGTAGTCCGCTCGTAAAAGCGATCAAGCAAAACGGCGAGATCAAGCAAGTGAAGCAGCTCACCCCCGACCAATGGCCGACCTTCATCCGGAACTATTTCGAGAAGCGGGGGACCAGCATCGCCCCCGATGCCGTCCGCGAGCTTTATAATCGGACGGGCGGGGATTACGCGAACTTCATCAACGAATCCCAAAAGCTGCTCGCTTACGCTGGGGGAACCCCGATCGATCTCAAGATCGTCGCCACGATGGTGAGCCCGAAACTCGATGACGATGCTTTCCATCTCAGCAACGCCTTAACCCGGGGCGATATCGAAAGCGCCCTAAGGATTTACCGCGACCTCAAGGTCCATTCGGTCGAAGAGATTACGCTGATCAACCTTTTGGCCGGTCAATTCCGTTATATGGACATGGTCCGCTTTCTCGATGCCAAAGGCCTCGACTCCGCTCAAATCGCCCGGGAGATCGGAGGCTCGCCGATGCGGGCCGATATCACGGTGCGAAATCTTTATCGGATCAAAGAAGCGAGCCTACTCCGAATCCAGGAGCAACTCTACCAGCTCGATTACGAAATCTTATCGGGCCACCAAGATCCGGAGTTTGCCTTCCAACTCTTCCTTGCGAATTTCGCCCTCTGAAGGGAGATATGAAAAAAGCCCAGCAGCGCTGGGCTATTTTTGTTTTCGGAGAGAATTACTTCAGACCGTTGACGAGCTTCTGTAAATGGCTCTTCTTCCGGTTGCAGTTGTTCTTCGCGATGATGTGGGCGCCTTCGCATTGATCGAGGAGTTTGATCGCTTCGAGCAAAGCCTTTTGGGCTTCGTCTTTCTTGTTCGCGGCGACGGCGACTTCGACTTTCTTCTCGGCGGTGCGGACTTCGGCTTTGAAGGCCGAGTTCTTTTGGTGGGCGAGTTCATTGGTCTCGTCGCGTTTGATTTGGGATTTGATGTTTGCCATAAAGTGTTTTTCTTCCTTACTGTTTGCGGGTTATATATTAGCCTTTAGGCTAAGCGAAAACAACTAGTTTTTCTT
>MVZL01000177.1 GCA_002068375.1 Tenericutes bacterium ADurb.BinA155 | reverse complement strand
TGCGATTTGGTAGGGTAAAGTTTTGATGTAGGAAGCCACGTCTTCGTGATTGAGGGTTAACGTATCGATCTCGATAAAATAGGGAAGTAGGGCCGCGAGATTATGGGCGAGCAGCAAATAATGGGGCTCGTAAAGCTTGTGATAAATCTCCGAATGATGAAGGCTGGGGTAACCCGCCTTCTGATACTTATCCATGAATTCTTCATAGTCTTCTTTGCTGAAGGGAAGCTGGCAGGGCTGAATCGCCGCGCCTAAATCCTGCAGGGCGATCAAGAAGTCGCCTCGGCTTCCTTTCGGGGCTTTATTCGAAAGGATAAACAAACGGACAAACGTGGTCGGGCTCATGTTCGAAGAGATAACCTTGGCTAAATAAACCCGGGAGAACCGGGGCCCAATCGCTTCGACCAAAGGGTCTTCTCGAAGATTCGAAAGGAGATCTTTTTCTTCTTCAAGGAAGCTTAAGGCTTCCGCTTCATTCAGGTTCAAATGGCTCGGCCCGAAGGTCGCTTGGTAAAAGCTCTTCACGTAGTCCGAAATCTCGCTGCTCGGATAATTCAGGCGGAGATATTTCAGGAGTTCAAGGTTCTCGGGTTGCATTGTTAAAATCTATTGTAGCGCGCTTTGGCAAATGAAAACACGCCTCCCTTTAAGGAAGGGGGGGCGTGTCAATCTTTAACCTCTTTTTTTAGGAACGAAGAGATAGCCTAGGACGTAGAGGACTTCGACCGGAGCGATGATGATTGAGCTTTGGAAGACCGGCCAAATATTCTCGGGTGCCGGATCTTTGGCGAAAGTGATGGAAGCGGAAATAACGCCCGCGATCCAAAGGACCAAGATCACGATGGCGACCGGGCCGACCCAGCCGCGGAAAGGTCCAAATCCGATCGCGTAGAAGATCGCACCGGCCCCGCCCAAGATCTGAACAACGACTTCAAACCAAAGAAGAATATAGGCGAACCAGTAATTGCCATCGCCCGAAGGGGTGCCCATCTTCACTAAGTCCACCAAGCCCCAAATGCCGTTCGCTAAGAAACAAACGCCGGCAATGATGAGGAAAATCCGACCAAGCACTTTCATATCAATACCTCTTTCGGATTTATTTTACCCTTTTGAGGCAAAAGAAAAAGGGCGCATCGCGCGCCCTTCGTCAATATGCAAAATCGGTTAGGCTTTGGTCGCCTCGTCGTTCTTGTTGAGGTCGATCAGGTGGAACAGGGAGCCGATGAATAAGGCGATCCCTAAGAAGAAATAACCGAAGAAATAAAGGACCGAGGTCAAGGTATAGGTTTCGTTGACCATGGTGTAGATGCCTTGGCCAAGGAGCAATAAGAAGCAAATCGCCGCGAAGACAAACGAGACGATAACTAAACCCTTTTGCGAAAGATAGATGTTCAAAATGGTGAAGACCGTGTACGCGAATAAGCCAATTCCAGCGATGATCGCGAAGGGACTTTTGGTGCTATTGCCTTGAGTAAAGAGAAGGATCACGATCGCGAGGTACCCTAATAAGCAGCCGAGTAAGCGGATGTCCTTGCCGGCTTTGAATTCGCCGATCTCTAAGAACACGCAGCCTAAGACCACCATCAAAGCCAAAATGAAGTCCATGATGGCTAAACCGGGGTTGTTCTGAAACACGGTAATTCCGACATAGACGGCGACTCCCGCGAGAAGAAGCGAAGCTAAAGCGGCAAAGACGGCATAGACCAGATTGGGTTTGTTCTTCATGATGATCTCCCTTAATGTTTAGCCTCATTATAGCCTTTTTATCGAAATTCGATAGAGGCGGAACCACAACGTTTTGTTGTGGGCCCTCCTCCTCCTATTTCCGCAAAGAAAACAAATCCTCTATAATAAACTCAATATGAAACACGCCCTCGATGTCTATGAAGAGCTGAAAGACGCTTCGGAATATGCCTTAAGCGATTGGCTCCGCCTCCCGGTGAACGACGACCTCTCCTTTGAGCTCATTAACCTGAACGCGGCCGCCGCTTTCATCTTTGACCGGCTTTTCGCGAAAGAAAACGCTGGAGTCGAGGTCACGAAATGCGCCGAAGAAGATCTGATGGAGCACTATAGCGCTGAAGCGCTTTCCAATGAGGCGGCGGGGCTCTTGCTTCGGATGAAAGAAGCCGACTTTGAGAAAGACCAATCCGATTTCGCCGGTTATTATCGCTTCATCACCCAAACCGAGGATTACGTGAAGGAAGCCTCAAAGGATAGCGAGGGGATGCTGGCCCTCATTTATATCGAAAAGTTGATTTCAATCATCATGAAGGCGAACAAAGAACAGAATTCCCTCCGGGTCGGCGAAGTCGTCTTCGTGAACCTCACCGCCGCCTGGGCCTTGATCTACAAAGAGCTTTATGGCCCCCGCTTCGTCGGGTTACGTTCTTCCCCTTACTTTGAAGGGGTCGAAGAAGCGGCCTCAAGAATCCGTTGCGAGATCAACGAATAAACGCCTTGGTTCAAAGGGATAAGAAAAGGAGACGGTATTCGCATACACGTCTCCTTCTTTTTGTGCCTTCAGATCTTCTCGATTTCCGAGAAGTCGACATCGACGGGAGTGCTTCTTCCGAAGAAGAGAGTCTCAACCCGGCAAGCGCCAGTCGTCTTATCGATGCTGATGATCTTGCCTTCGGTGCCTTCGAGCGCGCCGTGGATGACTTTGACGGCATCCCCGACGTTATAACGATCGTACATCGAGACATCGACCATGCCCATCCGCT
>MVZL01000176.1 GCA_002068375.1 Tenericutes bacterium ADurb.BinA155 | reverse complement strand
AGCCAAGGAAGAGCCCGCCAAGGAAGAAGCCCATGACCTTTCGTTTTCGCGCGATGACAAAGCAAAGGCTCGCAAAGATAACGACCGCAAGGGCGGGCCAAAGGGCGAAACGGAAGCTGAGCCAAACTCCGAGGGTGGCGCCAACAAAGAGGAAGAAGACCGCCACCGCCCTACCTCGTTAGGCCGTTTCTTTGATCGTCATATGGTCGCGGGCCTTCGTAAACGTCGCCTCGCCAATCCCTGGGACATTTTTGATTTCCTCAAGCCGGTTGAATAAGGCGGTTGAAGTCCGATAGGATAGGAGGGAAGTCGCGATGGCATCGCCAAAACCCGGGATTTCCATCAAGGTGGCTTTGTCGGCGGTATTGATATTCTGCTTTGAGATTGGAGTGACCGCGCAGGTATCGCCATTATCGTAGATCGGGGCGATATAGAAGCTCATCCCGTCCTCGCAGACGTAATCGGTGTTATAGGCCAAGGGATCGGCGTTCGAGGTGGCCCCACTCGCTTTCTTTAAAACCGCGGCTAAGGTCGCGCCGATATCGCAAACGTAGGTCCCGGGCCGGGTGACCTCCCCGGTGATGGTGATCGAGATGGCGTCCTTGTTCGAGGTGATCGAAGAGACATCGGAAGAGACGATCGAGTTACTGACGTTCTCCAAGGCCGAGAAGGCGACGATGCTGATCACGGTGACGATCAAGACGACGATGATGATTTTGTACATGGAAACATCCTCCTACCTTTATATAGGGGGCAATTCGGCATTTGGGACGGAAAAAATAAAAAGCCAACCTTTGAGGGCTGGCTATTCATTCGATGAAGTCTTAATTATTTGGATAATTCGGCTTTGACGATTTCGATCTCGTAGGGATCTTCGGACTGGACGGTGACGACCTTGCCCGGGATTTCGCCCATTAAGGCTTTGCCGAGGGCGGATTCGTTGCTGATGAGCGGATAAGGTTCCGCCATCGGATCGGCTTCGACCGTGCCGACGATCTTCACGACGTTCGTGGAGTTATCGGATTTATCGATATAGGTGACGATGTTGCCTAAGAAGATCTTCTTGCCGACCTTGCTCTCGTCCACGATCACGGCGATGTCCATGATGTGTTCGATTTCGGTGATCCGGCTTTCGATCTTGGCTTGGCGATCCCGCGCGGCATCATAGTCGGCGTTTTCGCTTAAGTCGCCCTGCGCCCGTGCGGCCTTAAGGGCCTCGATCACGTCGGGACGATCGACATCGATCAGGCGCCGATATTCGGCTTTTAGCTTATCGATGCCGTCTTGGGTCAAAATCATTTTTTCTTCTGCCATGGGTTTTACTTCCTTTTGCTGCGGTTAGATTATAGGCGTTAGTCCTTAGACTAACAAGGCGATTTTATTTCTTGGCTTCGGCGATTTTGGGGTCGTTCTCGTAGGTCTCGAACATCTCTTGAGCCTCTTCGAACTCCTCATCGTTGACTTCTTGGAGTTCTTTTCCATCGCTCGAGGCCATCACGATCACATTCTCGGGATCATCCTCTTTGTAGATGAAATAGAAATCCTTTTTCCGTTCAGGGTTGTTGTAATAGAAGAGAATTTTCAGCGATTCTTCCGACCCATCTTCATGGGTGACGATCATCGTGTTGTCTTTGATTTCAATCATTGGGCATTCTCCTTGGCCTCGAGATAACTTTCGAGGATCACGACGGCGGATTGCTGATCGATCACGGCGTGGCGCTTCCGCCGCGATAAGTCGGCTTCTAAGAGCCGCTTCGTCGCGATCATCGTCGTCATCCGTTCATCGACCAGTTCTATTTTAAGGGTCGGGTCGAGCCCGAGCAACTCTTGCTTGAAGCGGGCGCAGCTTTCGGCCCGTTCGCCCACGCTACCATCCATATTGAGCGGATAGCCGAGCGCGATCTCATGGACATCCTCTTTTTGAAGGACTTCCATGATATGGGCTAAGCATTGCTTATACGCGCCATCCAAAAAGCGAAAATTCTCGTAGCCGTGGGCAATCCCCAAGGTATCGCTAATGGCGATGCCACAGGTTCTCGTGCCGAGATCGAGCCCGAGGATCCGCTTCACGCTAATAGCCCTTTCACCTCGGCGATCGCGGCGTCATAGCCCTGGAGGGACTTCGCCTGGCCGGAAGCTAACTCCGGCCGGCCGCCGCCGCTTCCGCCCATCCGTTTCGCAAGAAGCTTCACGATATCGCCGGCTTTGACCTTGTTTAAGGCTTTGCCTCCGACGGCGACAAGGAGCGGAACCGCCCCTTCTTTGCCACCCGAAAGCACCAGCACATAGTCGGCGTTTTGAGCTTTAAGGTTATCGGAAAGCGCGAGCAAATCATTCCGCTCCGCCCCCTCGACCCGCTTCGCTAAGAAAGCGATGCCATGGAGTTGTTCAAAGGCTCCGCTCAAGGATTTCGCCGAAGCGGCCGAGAGTTTGGCCTTTAAGGAGGCGAGTTCTTTATGGGAGAGGCTCACTTCCGCTTCTAAGCCTTTGACCCGCGGGAGAACGTCGGCATCGGCAACCCCACCGAGCTCACCAGCTAAGGAAGCCACGAGCGCTTCTTTATTGGCGAGATAGCGATACGCCCCTAAGGAGGTCCGGCCTTGGATTCTCCGGACGCCCGAAGCGATCGCTTCTTCGCTTTCGATCACGAAGCAGCCGATATCTTGGGTATTGGAGCAATGGGTGCCGCCGCAGAATTCTTTGCTGACGTCGCCAAAGCTCACGACCCGCACG
>MVZL01000175.1 GCA_002068375.1 Tenericutes bacterium ADurb.BinA155 | reverse complement strand
GACCCCAAGTAAGGCGGCCAAAAGGAAACTCACCAAGAAGCCGACGAAAAGCCGCATCAAGGTATAACCGACCGCGAGCCAGACCGAACCCACGGTGAAATTTGAGAAAAAGCGGCTTAAGACCATCATAGGATCCGGGAAGAGCATCGCCGAATTCCCTTGCTTCACCAAAATGAAGCTATAGAGCCACCAAATCAAAAAAACCAGCCCGAGGCCGATCCCGACATAAGTCGGGTTCAAGATGCGATCGTGCTGGCTTTTCTTCATCATAAAATCAGTAGAATAAGGAATCGTCGAAAGCCGTGTAAGCGGCGTTGCCGAGTTTCTCGATGAAGGTGTTCACGAAATCGTGATTATCCTCGATCGAATCCGGATCGACCATTCCAAAGCCATTGGCTCCGTCCTTCTGGACGTTATAGGCCACGGCGGCGCTATAGCCGAACTTCGCGGCTTGGACCGTGGCGTCGGCTGAATAGGTTTCGATGCTGGCTTTGACCTTGGCGGGATCGGTAATCGAATTCTTGATCCGTTGGTTGAGGTTATAGGTGTAGGCGGCGGCCACATTGGTGTGCGCCTCCACGCTTGTGGTCCTTAAGAATAAGGCAGCCTGGGGGATCGAGGTCTGACCCGAATAGGATTTCCAGTCATTCCGGACATTGGCGACCACGTTCACTTTCGAAGCGTCGGCGCCGAGTTTCGCTTTGGCGGCGAATAAGGCCGGCTGCGCGATGAAGTAATAATCGTAGGTGTGAGAGACTAAGGCGGTCAAAACATCGGAGACGCCAGGCAAATACGTCACAGTCGGCATCGCCCAGGTGTTATAGCCGGAATAGGAAGCGAGCAATTTCTTAAAGACGAGGTCGGGTAAGCCGTTCTCGCTAAAGGAAGCGAAGGTATCGCTCGCGGTCGGAACCGCGGCGGCGTCCTTCCCATAACTCACGACATAGAAGTTCCCGCCGGTGATGAAGTTCGAAAGTTTGAACGGGTAGGAATTGGCCTTGATCTGCTTTAAAGCGTTGATCGAATCGAAGACGATCGCATCATAGGTGTTCGTCTTGAATTGGCCCGCCACGTTCGTCGGGGTGGTGTCGGTCACGAAATCGGCATTGCCCCCTTGGTCATAATAGGCTAAGGTCGGGGCCCCGGCCGGCGAGATGGTCTTGAACGTGTAAGGGTCAACGCTCGAAGAGGACGAAGCCTCCTTCGAAGACGGGCCTTCGGAGGTCGAACTGGCCTTCGATGAAACCGAGGAGGTTTGGGTTCCGCAAGCGGCTAAAAGCATCGCTGCCGCGGGAAGAATGAAGAATGTGGACTTATTCATTTGTAGAGTTCTTTGATAACCTTTCCGATCATAGTATCGGCCTTTTTGAGACCGAAGTTAAACAAGATGCTCTCCCCCATGTCGGCGAAGCTATCGCGCTCCTCGAGATAACGGCCATCTTGAATCGAAGGCGAATAGATGAGCAAGGGGATTTTCTCGCGGGTATGGTCGGTGCCGTGGAAGGTCGGATCGTTGCCATGGTCGGCGGTGATCATGAGGACATCGTCGGGCCGCATCGCTTCGATAAACTGGCCAATCCGGACATCGAGCGCTTCGAGAGCGTGGGCATAACCCGGGGCATTTCTCCGATGGCCATACTCCGAATCGAACTCGACCAAGTTAACATAACATAAACCCGTCCAATTTTCGGTTTTGAGTTGTTCGATCGTTTTGTCCATGCCGTCTTCGTTGCTGACCGTATGGACCGTCTTCACGACGCCAGCCATATTGAAGATGTCGCTGATCTTTCCGATGCAAGAGACCATGTAATGGTTATCCTTCAAGATATCCATCGCGGTCGTTCCGCTCGGCGAAACCGCGTAATCGTGGCGATCACCGACGACCCGCTTGAAATTGTCTTTATTGGTTCCGATATAGGGACGAGCGATGACCCGGCCGACGAAATATTCCGGCTTCATGCAAATTTTCCGGGCGATTTCGCAGCAGCGATAGAGCTCTTTAAGCCCCGTCACTTCCTCGTGGGCGGCAATCTGGAGAACCGAGTCGGCCGAAGTGTAGACGATTAAGGAGTTTTCCTTCATCTGCTCTTCGCCTAAAACCTTGAGGATTTCCGTGCCGGAAGAAGCGTAGTTTCCGATGATCTTATGGCCGGTTTCCTTTTCGAGTTCATCGATGAGGGATTTCGGGAATCCCGTATCAGTGAAGGTTTGGAAGGGTTTCGAGGTTTTGATCCCCATCATCTCCCAATGGCCCGTCATCGTGTCTTTGCCATTGCTGGCTTCTCTCATCCGCATACTGAACGCGTGCGGATGGTCTTTCACGACCTTAACCCCCATGATATCGTCGAGTTCGCCGATTCCCATCGCTTCCATATGGGGAACCTTGATCCCTCCGATCGAAGCGGCCGCATGGGCCCAGGTATTGCTTCCGACGTCATTGAATTTGGCGGCATCGGGTTCTTCGCCCACTCCGGCCGAATCGGCGACGATCAAGAAGAAACGTTTAAATTTTGGTGTCATTTCCTTAGAATCCTTTCGCGGTATTTTCGAATTTTACCGCCTCAAATAATACCCTACTTACGCTTTGCGTACAAATCATATGCGCTCATGATCCGCTTGCTCGAAACCTGGGTATAGATTTGGGTGGTTGCGAGGTGAGCGTGCCCGAGCATTTCTTGGACCGCCCTTAGTTCGGCTCCATTTTCGAGCATATGGGTGGCAAAGCAGTGCCTTAACGTATGGGGCGAGATC
>MVZL01000174.1 GCA_002068375.1 Tenericutes bacterium ADurb.BinA155 | reverse complement strand
GTCTCGCCGTTCGACCATCTATCCCGCTTTCGTCGAACAAACCTTCGCGGTCTATAACGGCCACGAACACATCACCGTTTACGTCACCGAGGATATGGTCGGTCATAAGTTAGGCGAATTCGCCCCGACTCGGACCTTCACCGGACACCACGGCAATAACTTAGGCGACCAGGCCGCCGCTACCGGAGCTGCTCCGGCCGCTGCGCCCGCTGCCCCGGCTAAGAAGTAATAAGGAGTAACCAACATGGCTGAAACCAAAGAAAAGAAAGTCGTCAAGGCCGCTCCCGAAAAAGAAGCTGTCAAAGAAGACAAAAAGGCTGACAAAGCTGCCGTTAAGGAAGCGAAGAAAGCCGAAAAAGCCGCGAAAAAAGAAGTCGCGGCCAAGAAAGAAGAAAAGCCTCAGGTCACTGAAGCCCGCGCCTTCGCCCGTGACGTTCGCGTCACCCCGCGCAAGGTTCGCCTCGTTGCGGATGTCATCCGCGGCAAGGACGTCTCGGTTGCCTTAGGCATCCTCTCGCGCCTCAACAAAGTCGGAGCCCTTCCCGTCGAAAAGATCGTGAAGAGCGCCGCGGCTAACGCCGTCAACAACTTCGGCATGAGCAAAGATTCGCTCTACGTCGCCGAGATCCAAGTCTCGGATGGCGTCCGGATCAAGCGCTTCACTCCGCGGGCCAAAGGTTCGGCTTCCCCGATGATTCGGAGAAACGCCAACATCGTCTGCGTCGTGAAGGAAAGAAAGTAAGGGAGGATCACTCAAAACTATGGGACATAAAGTTAATGCGGTCGGAATGCGCATCGGCATCAACCGCGACTGGGAATCCAAGTGGTTCGCCAATAAGCAAGAATACTCGACCTTCTTACTCGAGGACATCGCGATTCGTCGCTACCTCGAGAAGAACCTCAAGGACGCCATGGTCTCGCACATCGAGATCGGACGGGTCAAAACCGATAAAGGCCACGATGTCAAAATCGTCGCTTACGTCGCCCACCCGGGCGTCGTGATCGGACAGGATGGCGCCAATATCGCCCGGATCCGTAAGGAACTCGGAGCGATCGTGAAGTCGGGCACTCTCCATATCGACGTGGTCGATGTGAAGAATCCGGACCTCGATGCCACCTTGATCGGCAAGTGGATCGCTTCGGAGCTCGAAAACCGGGCTTCGTATCGCGCCACCCAGAAAAAAGCCATTCAACGTATGAGAAAGGCGGGAGCCAAAGGCTGCCGTACCCTCTGCGGTGGACGTTTAGGCGGAGCGGAAATCGCTCGGGCCGAAGGTTACAAAGAGGGCGTGGTTCCTCTTCATACCTTACGGGCCGATATCGATTTCGCCCACATCGATGCCGCCACGGCCTATGGCCGGATCGGCGTCAAGGTTTGGATCTGCCGTTCCCTCAATAAGGAAGCGGATGAGGCCCAAGCCGCCAAAGCGGAGCAAGCCGCGGCCAATAAGCCGGACGCTCCGAAAGGAGATAGCACCAATGCTGCAGCCAAAGCGCGTTAAATATCGCCGTCCGCACGGCATCAAGTATGAAGGCAAGTCCAAAGCCGGCACCCATGTCGACTTCGGCGAATATGGCCTTCAGGCCGTCGAGGGCAATTGGGTCACCGATCACCAGATCGAAGCCGCCCGTATCGTCCTCGCCCGCTACACCGACCGTTCCGGCAAGGTGTGGATCCGAATCTTCCCGCACTTAGCGAAGACCAGGAAGCCCGCCGAAGTCCGTATGGGTTCCGGCAAAGGCAACCCCGAACAGTGGGTCGCCGTCGTGAAGACCGGCCGCGTTCTCTTCGAGATCGGCGGCATTGATCCGAAACTCGAGCAAGAAGCCTTACACCTCGCGGCGTACAAGCTTCCGCTCAAATGCAAAATCGTGAAGACCAGCCGTGTTCTCTCCGACGCAGAACTTGCCAAGATGAGAGCCCAGCACGAATCTTCGCTCGATGCCATTAAGGCCGAGGATATGGTCCAACAGACCACCATCTCCGACACCGGCAACGAGACGCCCGCCGAGGGAGCTGCCGCTACGGCCGCTGCTCCGGCCGAGGGTGCCGCTCCCGCCGAGGGTGCCAAACCCGCCGAAGCCCCGAAAGAGGCCGAGAAAGGGGAGAAGAAATAATGGAAGTCAAAGAATTACGGGAATTAAATCCCCAAGAGCTCAACGACAAGATCTACGAGCTCAAGAGCCAACTCTTCGAACTTCGCCGCAAGAAAGCGGTGGGGCAACTCGAGCATGGCGAACAGCTGCATCAAATCCGCAAGGATATTGCGAAGGCTGAAACCGTCAAACGGGAGCGCGAACTTCAAATCGCCGCTCCGAAGAAATAAAGGAGGAAAATCACCATGGAAAGAAATCAAAGAACGTCGTTCCAAGGCACCGTCACATCCATCAAAATGAATAAGACGATCGCCGTGACCGTCTCCACTGAGCGCAATGACCCCCTCTATAACAAACGGGTCGGCTACTCCAAGAAGTACTATGCCCACGATGAGAAGAACGAAGCCAAAGTTGGCGACGTTGTGACCATCGCGTCCTGCCGTCCGATCAGCAAGACCAAACGGTTCCGTCTGGTCAGCATCGATAAGCACGTGGTTGAACTCGTGAAGGTTGAATCCGCCGAGGCTTCGCTTGAAGCTAAGGAAGGTTCTGCCGCCGAGATCGCCCCGGCCCCCGAAGCCCCGAAAGAGGCCCCGGCTGCCGAAAAAGCTCCCGCTAAGGAGGCTAAATAATCTATGGTTCAGCAAGAAACCAACCTCGTGGTCGCCGATAA
>MVZL01000173.1 GCA_002068375.1 Tenericutes bacterium ADurb.BinA155 | reverse complement strand
CATCCTCTTCGGGGATTATAGCAACCCCGAAATGCAAGAAGTCCTGGCCAGCAAGCTTCCGAAAGTCGGCTTCGACTATATCGGAGATTTAATGACCGGCGTCTTCACCGATAACTACGTTGAGATGAAGAACCTCACGAAGCACCTCCTCGGCTTAGGCCATAAGCACATTGTCTTCGTCCATGGCGAATCCGCGCCGATCACCGATGCCCGTATCCGCGGCTTTAAGGATGCCTTAAAAGAAGCGGGGATCGAAGAGCGGTCCGATAGTTTAGTCGAAGCCAAATACCATGACGTCGAATCAATTAAGAACATCACCCGCAATATCCTCCACCGCATCAGCGTTCCTACCGCGATCATGTATCCGGACGACATGAGCGCGATGACCGGGCTATCCGCACTCAAAGAAGAAGGGCTCCGTTGCCCCGAAGATATCTCCGTCACCGGGTTCGATGGCATTGAGTCCTCGCAGATCGTGAGCCCCCACCTTACCACGGCGAAGCAAGACGCCGAAAAACTCGGCAAGACCTTAGCCCACAAGCTGATCGACCTCATGGAGAAGAAAGAAAGCAATCCGGAGCCGATCGAAGTCCGCGGGTCTATCATCGTTGGCGAATCGAGCGGCCCCGTCAATCCGGAACGTTAAGCCGGAAGCTCATCTCAAAAAACGTCTTTTATCGATTCTTTCTAAAAGAGATTACCTGTAGGCATCGTGTCAACAGGTTTTTCTTTTTGTAAGCGCTTGCAAATCGGTTTCGTCTGGTTATAATATGGAAATTAGGAAATCGGTTTCCTAAATTGGAAACTCTCCTCGAACTGCCAGTAAGGGAGGCAAGCGAGACCGTGGTTTTAAGAAAAGGGAAAATCACCAGAATATTTGGGGTGGCTTTAGCTTCGGCTTTAATGTTGGGCGGAGCGTTTTCCTTTTCAAGCAATAAGCCTCAGCAAGTCGGCGCGACCTCTTATAACATCGCAAGTGCGAGCGACTTCGCCACGTATTTCAATAACTCCGCGACCTATGCGGCGGCGGATTTCAATTTAACCGCTGACATTAGCATTGGGAACTTAGGCTATTATGGGATCAATTCCGCGGCCTATACCGGTACCTTTAATGGAAATAGCCACACAATTACGGTGACCCTCAATTCCGCCAATAGCGGCCTTTTCTATCAAATTGGATCGACCGGAACCGTAACGAACCTTACGGTCACAGCGACCGCTGCGGTTACTGCTTGCTGCGCCCCCATTTGCTACTCAAACTCCGGAACGGTAAGCAACTGTACGACAAACGTTTCGCTTTCTTCCCCATCCAACACCATCGGAGGGATGGCCTGGGGCGCCGCCGCTGGAACGTGGACGAACTGCACAGCCAATTGGACGATTCCCACCGGTGCCGCTTCTTCAAATACGCTTTATCGAATTGCACCAGAAGGACAAGGTACCTTCACCTCGTGCCATTATTCTTTATTGCAGTCTGCGGCCGACACGAACTTTGCTCCGGCTTCAGGATCTCTCATTAGCCAAGTAGGTCAGCACAGTAGCTCAAGCGAAACTAAATTGAATCTTCTGATTTCTGTCGATTCATCCAATATTAAATGGATTAATGATGATTCGTCGGCGGTTGCCGCTGATCTTTGGACTTCGGCCGGAAATAAATTAATGATAAAGGACACAAACTTCACCTCGACTTACACGAACTACAGTCCAGTCACCATTAATGGGACTACTTATTATCACTGTTATTACAACATGGCTTCCGACAGCAAAACCCTTTCGAGTTTGGCCGCGACCATTCACATTGATCGCTTTAACACTACGGGTGCGACCTATTGGGATTGGTACACGAATGTTTCAACCTCAGAGTTAACTGGTGGATCTTCAAACACTCTTTTGCTTGATGCCACAGTCAACTATGGGACCACTACTGCGTGTGTAGACACCTTTGGCTGTATTTATAAGTCCACCCTTGTCGAACAGGCCACTTCCGGAACCAATACCTATGTTTATTCTTATCAGAAGTACGCCTCCGGAACGAACTATTCTCCCACGGTAACAAATACACCCTCCGGCTATTCCTTTGCGGGTTGGTACACCGACGCGGCTTATAACACCGCTTATACGGCTGCCCCGATGACCGCGGATCTCACGCTCTATGCCAAATACACCGCGGAAAGCCACTCGGTTCATGAATACGCCGTCTATGATGGTTATGGAGATAGCGAAGCGAACTACATAAACTATGCTGCCTCTTTGAAAATCACCGATGAAACGTCTTATTCAAACGTGGCCTTTGCCCCTACCACTCCCAGCGCCTCGGGGTATTCTTTTGGTGGCTGGTATTACGATCCAGCCTGCACCTCGGCTTATACTTCGACGATGATAACCAGCGAAGATAATCTCTACGCCAAATTCACGAGCAATCTTTCGACTGAAGCCGTTTACCTCATGGGGTACGATTGGGGCAACTGGCTCATTCATTTCCCAACCAATCGGTTCACCTACAATTCGACCAGCGGTCTTTATGAACTGAACAATGTCAGCATCTCCGCAAACTGCACCTTCAAGTTCTGGGATAAAACCAAAAACGTTTGGGGTGGCTATCTCTCGCAAGCTTTCAATAACGGCTTCACGGGGTCCACGGATGCCGACATCACCTGCTCGACGGCCGGGACTTATGATCTTTCGATCCTTAAGGGAATCGAAACCGCCTCTTCGAACTATTATGGCTATTGGAACTACGCCAAACTCAGCAGCGACGATTACAGCACCGCCACTATTTATCTGCGGGG
>MVZL01000172.1 GCA_002068375.1 Tenericutes bacterium ADurb.BinA155 | reverse complement strand
GCTTTGTCACGAAGCAATGTCCGAACGGACTCTTCGTCTCGCCCTTCATAATAGGCGACAAGATCTTTCTTGAATTCCGGGACGTCTTTGTCCTTAACCGCCATGATCCCAAGCCCGTGGGCGATCAGGTAATGATTGGCCAAGATGACGGAGGCCCGCTTGTTCCCGTCGTCGAAGATCTGCGTCTTCATGCAGTAAAGGCAAAGGTCGATGGCGATGCTGACACCGTCTTTCTTTGAATCGAGAATCGAGCGGATTTTCTCTTTGACGTCAGATTCCATTGGCATCGGCGGAACATAGGTCGACCCCCCGATGGTCACGGGCACCGAGCGGATCCGCCCTCCATCGTAAATGAAATCCTCGTTCACGAGCTTGGCGATATAGGAAAGCAAGTTGTAATCGCTCGGCGCGGAGAGAACGCCTTCGTCCAAAATGAACTCCCAGGCGTGCTTCAGGTTGATGACTTTCTGGATGTCCCGAACCGTCATCCCGCTGACCTTCCCGCCCTCGATGATGTCCTCGGTCAAAGCGAACGTCGTGGCGACGCCCTCCAAGATCGCCTGGTCATAAATCAGGGATTTGACGTTCGCGCGGGCAAAATCGATGTTGAGTTTCACCCGCGGAGAAAGCTCCGTCTCGCTGTAGCCCAAGTGCGCGAGCTTCTTGTCAATCAAGCGAAGCTGTTTGTTAATCGATCTTCGTTCGGCATTATTTCGGACAAGCATCTGATAAAGTTCGTCGGTATAAGGGCCGACGTAGGTGGAAGTATTGCGATCAAACTCACGCTTCCGAACATAAAGATAGCGTTTCCCCTCGATCTCCTTGATTTCCGGGGATCCGTTATAGGGAAGGAGACGGAGCCGGGCTTCGTTCGATGCTTTTTCGTTAAGCAGTTCTCTGATCTCTTCGGGTTTGTCCATTAGGGTGCATCTCCTTTCAAAATTATCTTTTATGTACCCTAATTATAGAATTTTGATTCGCATAACTCAATAAGAAAATAGGGTGCATTTATACATGTTAAAATTATATTTGTACCCTATGTGAGACATTTTTTCATTTTTTGTTTCGCCTATAACTATTGTCCTTTATTTATCAAGACAATAATTAATTAACGTTTGGAGGCAAAAGCTGAACTTGAGAGATGTACACATTACTGTTTGGGAACATTTTTTCACCAGTTCTCGGGCATCTCCAGTCGTATTAGCACGAACAGTTGACCTAGAGGCTATTGAGGTGGATATTTCCACTACCGCGTCAGCAGAAGAAAACGAACATGATGAAGGGAGGCCATCATTCCTTGTTATCTTTGCGGCGTGATCATTTTTCTGCCTCCGAGAATAGGCCGAATCAGCAAGGCGTGGTTTTGGGTTTAGTCTTTATGAATGTGACTTTATAATGATATTAAAAGCGATGTTCTCCCTTTTAGTTGGGCAGAACTTAGAATGGAGGTATGAAAGCGATGGCCAAGCCAAAATCATCTTATGGTCGCGTCCTTTCCGCCCTGGTTTATAAAATCCTCTTGGAGGAAGCCGACGAAGGGCATCCTTTGCTCGTTGCTTCCGGCGTCCCCGAGCGGAAAACCATCCGCAAATCCCTCGTGGATCAATACAAAGTCGAGGTGAATCCCCGGACGATCTCCCTGACGCTCTTCGACCTTGAGAGGATCGGGATCGTCGTTCAGAAAGACCATTCAAAGCGAGGCGGCTGGTACCCCGTCAGGGAAATCGACGAGGACTTCGCCCGCGTGATTCTTTTATCCCTTTATGGCTCGAACGCCCTGCCCAATAACGAGATCAAAGAAATCGCCACCGCCCTTGCGCCTGTCATTGGCAAGAGCGTGCCTGAGGAATACGACCGAATGTTCTCCAGCGAAATCACGCCCTGGGAGAAGCGAATCCCCGGCAACATGGCGGTCATCAACGAGGCGATCAAAAGAAACAGAAGGATCTCTTATACCTATGCTCTGAACGCCGATGACGGGAACGTCTATCCGCCAAGAGAAGGCTACATCCCCGACAAGACGGTCAACCCTTTGACCATCATCGCCCAGCACGGCGATTTCTACCTTCTTTATTCTTTGGGCGGGAAAGATCAAATCCGTTCCTTAAGGATCGACAACATCTATTCAGCAAAGATCTCACGGGAGCAACGGATTGTTCCTGAAGGATTCAGCATCAAAGAATATATGAGGGACCGTCCCTATGCCTTCACGGGCGAGATTCAGGAATTCAAGGTGCTGCTTGAGAAAGACGAGCATAGCCATGAAAACGGGAAGATCCGGTTCATCCGACAGTATTTTGGCAATCAGCCAAAGTACGAAAGAAGCGCCGACGGAAAACTCTACGCGACGATCCGAACCGACTGGAACTCCTTCAAATGGTGGTATATCCAATACGCAGACGTCTTCACCATCATTAGCCCAGAAGCCATGCGTGACGAGATGAGGAAATACGCCAAAAATCTTTGGAAGAAAGTAAGAAAGTAATTCTTTGCCAACAAAGGCATCGCCAAGGTTATAATTAAAAAAGACAAAAAATGGAAACAGCAAACGCCGTATTAGACGTCTTGATTTCATTAATCAAGGGGGCCAAATCTCAATGGTCTGGCTTGCAGTGCGACTACGAGGGGAAACACTACACTCTTTGGGGCTGCAGCTATTTGTTGGATCAAGTGCTTCGGCTCTATCAAATTCCAGATAATCATTATCTTATCAGCAAGAAAGCTAAGGATCTTTGGGCGAAGATAACGACGAAACCCATCAAAGACTTCAATTACCAAAGACCTGTAACTT
>MVZL01000171.1 GCA_002068375.1 Tenericutes bacterium ADurb.BinA155 | reverse complement strand
GTCACCACTTTGCTTTTCACCTGGGCCACCACCGCCTCCGCTTCCTTCCGGTCGAAGAACTCGCGGTTGCGGATCGCCGCCACGATCTGGTCCCACTCTCCTTGGTACTTCACGGCTAGATAAATCAAAATCTCGCGACCGGTCATAAAAAAGACCTCCTACCTTTTAATAGGGGGCCAAACGGCAAAAAGGGCTAAAAAAGTTTTATTTGTTGATCGTAATAGGCTGCGACCGGCCCAAAAGTCTTGCGGTGAACATGGGGAATCGGGCCGAATTGACTGAGCTCTTGAAGATGGAGGGCGGTCCCATAACCTTTATGAACCGAGAACTTATAATTCGGATATTGTTTCTCAAGTTCCGCCATGTAACGGTCCCGGCTCACCTTCGCGAGGATCGAGGCGGCGGCGACATTGAGACATTGGGCATCACCCTTAATGATCGGGACGACCGGAGTCTTACAACCCTGTAACGGCATCGCATCGGTGATGATCAATTGGTAGGAGCATGAGATTTGGGCGATCGCCGCCTTCATGCAGACTTTGGTCGCTTCATAGATATTGAGGCGATCGATCTCGTCGGCAGAGACGCTGGCGATCCCATAGCCGAGCGCGTGCTTCTTAATCACCTCAAAAAGCTCCTCCCGCTTCTTGGGGGAAAGCTTTTTGGAATCATCGATCTCTTTATTCTTGTAGCCTTTCGGGAAGACGACCGCCGCGGCGTAGACCGGGCCCGCTAAAGGCCCGCGGCCGGCTTCATCGACTCCGACGATCGCGGTGATCTCTTTTGTATAGTATTTCCGCTCGAGTTTAAGCATGGACGTCTTCGAGGCTGTACCGGCCTAAAATCCCATCCTTATATTCCTTAATAAGAAGATAGGCGGCCTTTTCAGTCGAAGGGTTAGCCCCATCGAGGAGGCCGCGCCGGACCGCGATCCGCTTTAAGACGTTCTCGCTATCGAGCAACGTGATATCGGGGATATCGAAACGGGCATTGAGAGCAAAAGGATAAGTGGATTTAAGATACGCGATCAGGGCAATCGCGAGTTCTTCGGTCGGAAGGACTTCTTCTTTCATCGATCCCAAGATCGCTAAGCGGACCGCTTGGGCCCCATCGAGGTAGTTCATCGGGAGAACCCCCGGGGTATCGAGCAAGGTGAAATCATCCGAGATCTTGATCCACTGCTCGCTCCGGGTCACCCCGGCTTTATTGCCGACGATCGCGATCGCTTTATGGGCGAGCGAATTGATGAAGGTGGATTTGCCCACGTTCGGGACCCCGATCACCATGACTCGGATCGGCTGCTTCTTCATCCCGAGCTTGGCTTCCTTTTCCCGTTTGCTCTTTAAAAGGGGTTCGCTGGCTTTGGTGAGGATCGCTAAGACTTTATCTTTCTTGAGGTTGCCCGAAATAGCGATTAAGCCTTGGGCGTTAAAAGCTTGGACCCAGCGGGCGGTCACGAGAGGATCGGCGAAATCGCTTTTAGAGAGAAGAACGATATGGGCTTTGGTCCCAATCATCTGGCTGAGGGTCGGGTTCCGCGAGCTTAAAGGAGCTCTAGCATCGGCGATCTCCACCACCAAGTCCACGCTCTTCACGTAGGCGGTGATGTCTTTGAGGGCCTTATTCATGTGGCCCGGGAAATAATGGATATTCTGTTGGCTCATTCGAGGTGACCTTTCCAGGACGTCTTCCAAAGCGCCGGGAACCATGGGATCGAAGAATAGATCGGGGAGCAGGAACCATCGGTAACGGTGCAACGTCCGGCGATCGCGATGAGCTTGGACGAGATCCAGCCGCCGGGTAAAGCCCCTTGGGCTCTCGAATCATCGCTTCCGCCCGAGGCGCGGTTATCGCCTAAAACGAAATACTCATCGGTATCGCGGCCCGAAGTGCCAGGGGTACCGCTCTTGCCAAGTTTCCATAAGCCGCTCGTGGTCATCGCCGGATAAGGATGGGCCGCCGCAAACTCGGCGCCATAGGCATCCGCGATCGGCTTATCGTAATCTTCCTGGGTATAAGGCTGCTCAACGAGGTGGGCGGCATCCGGAAGCCCCACGGTTTCATCCGCGGACCAAACATAAAGAGCGCCCATCGGAGTGCCATTGGCGATCAGCTTCAGGGTCTCGCCAGGTAAGCCGACCAAGCGTTTGATCTTCGCGGCTTTCTCTTTGCCGGAGGAATCGGTTTTGATGTTATCGTGATAATCGAATTTGGACGGATCGCTCAGGTCATCGGCGTAGTAGGTCACCACGATGTCGAAGCGGCGGAGCTCCGCCATCTTGAAGGAAGTCCCCGCGGTGAAACCATAATCGACGATATCGCCCGAATATTCGGTGGAGTCTTTGTAATTGAGCGGCCGATAATCGGTTGAGGTTTTGCCGGTGAGCGGATCGGCGGAAGCCCGTTTCGTCTTGCCGTCGACATTGAAAGTCGGGTACATCGACATCCCGTTGATGTAGCAGGGATTGGGGTAGGCCACCTTCAGGTAAATGAGGTAACCGGACGCGGTGATTGAGACGGCGAAGAGGGTGATTAAAAAAATCCGAAGGGCAATCAGCCAGCCGTTTTTCTTCTTCTTAGGTGGCTTCCGGGTGTCCCCCGTGATTTGACTCGATGTTTCGAGATAGTAATCGGGCATGAGGCCATTATAATGTCACCCCCGTTCGATAGCAATCGAACGAACTCCCGCGGGCGCAAAAAGAAAGGGCCCCATTTTCTAGGACCCTTCGTCACTTTGATTTTTGTTACGACGGCTTATTTGATATCGTCGACGTTTTTGATACGAGCGGCTTTGCCGGCGAGCTCACGCATATAGTGGATCTTGTTGCGTCTCACTTTGCCAACCTTGAGGACTTCAATCTTGGCA
>MVZL01000170.1 GCA_002068375.1 Tenericutes bacterium ADurb.BinA155 | reverse complement strand
TGCAGCATCGCCCCGCGCAAGGATTCGACCGCGAGCCGTTTCACTTTGTTCTCAAGCCACGAGGATAAGTAGATCGCTAACCCCACCCCTACCACCGCGGCCCCACTCCAGATTAAGGCGGTCCAAAACGCGGACTCAGTCCCGCTTTCCGCGGCATCGATAATGAGCTGAAGGACATAGGCCACCAAAAGGTTCATCGCCGAATAAAGGAGCATCGAAAGGATGGCCCAAAGGAAATACCAGGGGTGGCGTCCTAACATCTTTTCGCAAGGGATCAGAGAGTTCATCGAAAAAACCTCCGAGGACATTGAATCCCCGGAGGCTACCCCACGTGAAGGGAGTAAAATCAGCCGTTTCGCCCCTTAACGTGGGGTGAGCCGACGTTGACCGAGGTAAATCGCGAGGCTGATCTTCGCTTCCGCGGCATACGGAAAGAAATTAAAGTCCCATGCGCTCCGGACGAAAGGTGTGGACTCGTAGACTTTTTGGAAGGTGAAAAGCGAGGCGTAGGCGTTAAGGAAATCCGCTTCGCTAGCTAAGGGGCCGCCGGGCGCGATGATTTTGCAAAGGACCAATTGGCCTTTCGGCTTTAATAAACGGGCGAGTTCCGGGAGAAAATCCTCTCCTTTGTGGGCGGTATGGATATCGCTTGAGAAGAAGTCGACCGCCCCGTCGAAACTCTCGCTTAAGAAAGGAGTCATGCTTTTGGTGGAGCAAAGATAAGCGATCGGGCGGCTCATCGATTCATCAAGGACATGCTTGGGCCGAGTGATATCTTCGCCACCCCAAAGGACAATCTGCTTCCCCGGGTAACGCGAAAGCAATCCCCCGAGGGAATCGCTTCCGTCCGCGTTATCGATGAGGAGGTTTGACCCGGATAAGGCGGCGATTTCTTTCTCCAGGGCGACGAAAAAGGCATCGACTTGGCTCACGCTTTCTTTCGGCATGCTTTGAAGATAATCGCCAAAGTCCTGAACCGTTGAAAGGGTTGTCTTGTCTTCCTTAAGCCGCGGCGAGGTCCCATCGCAAAGGATCCCATAGCGGATCGGAAGGCTTTGGCCCGGCAGCTCCACCGCCCCGGTTAAGACTTCATTATGGACAACCCGTTCGGAGGATAAGCTACCCTCAGGGCAAAGGGACAAGATCGCGGATAAAGGAAAGCCCCGTAACGTCGATTGGCTCAGCCTCGGAGCTAAGAAAGCAGAAAGTTCCGCTTCCCGTTTTTGGTCATGGTCCTTTTGGCCTTTCGCGCGGGCAATGAGTTCCGGTAATAGAGCCCGAAAGGTATCATTCTCCTCTATTGGCTCGCCCGTGACCCGGGCGGCGAAAAGAACGGGTTTCGCTTCTTGAAGGGTCGCCCCTAAATGTAACAGAGTAAGAAGATTTTGGGCATCGCGGACATCCCCAAGAGAAAAGACGAACTTGCCATTGCGCTTGCTTGGAACGAATAGCCCCATGGCGATGTAGTAACGGGCCGCATCGATCCGTAAGCCGGTTGCTTTCAAAAATTCCGCCATTCTCATAACGTTCTAAATTGTAGGACTTCGGAATCGGGAGGAAAAGCCTAAGGCTCTTCGTCAGTTCGAAAGGTTCGGCGTGCCAGCTTAGGGCTTAAGCAAGGCCACCGGGAGGATATCGTCTTCCCAGGGGGGCCAAGTTTCGATAATGGCCGATTTTACCTTCTTTGACCACGGAGTAAACGCGGATGCCCTGATAAGTCAAAGACGGGTCATTGAAATAGCAAACCGCACGATTTAGTAAACTTGAACCGCACGATTTTGGGTTTTAAATCCCTCCATGTTGCGTTTTTCCTTACTTTTTTTCATCTTCAAAGGTTCTTTCCTTATATAATGAACAAGCCATGAATTCTCCTGAAAATATGAAAACGAAAACGCCCGTCGCCCCCAAGGTTAATCCTGGGCAGAAAATCGGCCGTCTTCTTTCGACGATCTTTCTATCCGTTTTCACGGTCCTAACGATCGGCTTAGCCGTTCTCGTCGTCTACGAATACCACCAGTCCCTTTGGCCCGAAGATACCTTGACCCCGGCTGGCCTTCTTTTTGTCTTTGTTCCCCTGCTGGTCTTTTGCTTCTGTAACGCTCTCGGATGCGGCCTCTATCTTTGGATCGATGGCGGAATCCATCATCAAAAGGTGATTTTCCCGATCATCATGCTCACCCTCCTCTCGCTTTCCGCTATGGGTTCGATCGGTGGAGCGGTCTATGACCATAACGCCTATAACGAGGCCTACACCTATAGCCCCGAAAAATGGGCGGCCGCGAAGAACTATGAGCGTTACCGGATGTGGCCTTCTTTTGAAAGCCAGCACAATCTTTATGGGGCGGATCAAACCACGGTCGTGTCGTATCTAGGCAAGCCTGATCGTTCGGAAACGACCGCAACGAATTGGGTTTATGATCTCGGACCAGATGGCTTAGGGGTCGATAACATGCTCCTCAGTGTCTACTTCTCTTCCGATGCATTGGTCACCGGCTATTCGCTTTGGCAAAGTTGAGCCCAAGATAAAGCATAAAAAAGATCCGAACCCGCGAAAGGAATCGGATCATTTTTGTCTATAAGAGAATGAATTAGACCCTCAAAGGATCGAGCCACCATTGCCTTAGGCGTCGGGAGCACGTTCGAACGCCTCCAAAACCAAAAGAAAGGCCGGGGCGATAAGCCTCGGCCTTTGATTTTGGATTCAGAGAATCTTCTCAGTGAAGAATCTCAGCGACGGTTCCGGCGCCGACAGTACGTCCACCCTCACGGATGGAGAACTTGGTGCCCTGTTCCATCGCGATTCCGTGGATCAGTTCGACCGTGAAGGTCACGTGATCGCCCGGCATAACCATGTCGGTGCCCGCGGGAAGA
>MVZL01000169.1 GCA_002068375.1 Tenericutes bacterium ADurb.BinA155 | reverse complement strand
TACGGCTGAGCGATTTAGCCAGCAAATCCAAAGCGAGCAGAAACTCGATCCGCAAGACCAAACGATCGCCTTGCTCGCTTTTGCGATCGCCTCGATGGGGAAAAGCTTAACGAAGCGAACTCTCGAGTCCTCGCTAAAAAGCCACACCCTCACCTTGACGGAAGCCCAGGAAATCTTCTTTCAGGCCATCCCTTATCTTGGCTTAGGAAAAGCCGAAGAAATGGAAGAAGCCGTTAAGCCTATTCTCGGAACGATCCCCCAAGAAAAAGAGAGCCCGGCGGAACGTTTACGTGAGGGGAACCAAGCCCAAGTCGCGATTTTCGGCCCGGCGATGGCGGATTTCTATACGAAAAGCGATGTGAACCGTTATTTGGCCGAGGATTGCTTTGGCGATTACTATACGCGGCCGGGCCTTTCTTTAGCGAGGCGGGAGCTCGTGACGTTCGCCTTGCTCGCGGAACTTGGCGACGTCGCCCCGCAACTCAAGGCTCATATCCAGGCGAATTTGAATTTAGGCCATAGTCCAGAGTATCTTCGAAAAGTCGTCCTCATTGGGATTCCGACGATCGGTTATCCCCATGCGCTCAATGCCTTAGCCGCGATCAAAGAAGTCGCGGAGAAAGAAGGGAAGTAAAATGGCTTCCAAAGTCTATTTCACGAAGGAGCTCACCCCCGAAGCGGTGGTGAAGATGTATGACGTCTTAGGGGTCAAACTCCCGGGCAAAGTCGCGGTGAAACTCCATAGCGGCGAAGCGGGGAATCAGAATTTCCTCGGGCCGATTTGGGTGAAACCGCTCGTGAAGCATTTGAATGCGACCGTGGTCGAATGCAACACCGCCTATCCGGGCGAACGCGATACCAGCGAAAAGCACCTGAAACTCTTGAAGGACCATGGCTGGTCGACCACCTTCAAAGTCGACCTCCTCGACGAAAAAGGACCGGATGCGGTCCTTCCGATCCCTCATGGGGTTCATCTCCACGAAGACTATGTCGGCAAAGACTTATTGAACTACGATTCGCTCCTCATTTTCTCCCATTTCAAAGGCCATCCGATGGGAGGTTATGGCGGCGCCTTAAAGCAGCTTTCAATCGGCTGCGCCTCTTCGTTTGGCAAACTTCATATTCATTCGGCCGGAAGCGATAAACCCGACGAGATCTGGACCGCCGATCACGATAGCTTCCTCGAGTCGATGGCCGAAGCCGCTTCGGCGGTGGTCGCTCATTTTAAAGGGAAGATCGCCTATGTCTCGGTCATGAAGAACATGTCGGTGGATTGCGATTGCTGCTCCGTCGCGGAAGACCCGTGCCTGCAAGATATCGGAATCCTCTCTTCGTTAGATCCGATCGCGCTCGACCAAGCCTGCCTTGATTTGGTGATGGCTTCTAAGGATCCGGGCAAAGCCCACTTCATGGAACGGGTCAATTCCCGCCATGGGATCCACACGATTGAGCGGGCGGTGGAACTGGGCTATGGCTCAAGAGAATATCAGCTCATCGAGGTGAAATAACATGAAAGAACCCTTATTTGGAAAGGGAAAGTTCAACGAGGCCTACGCCCAATATTTCGTTGGGAAATCCTACCTGAATCCTCTCATTGCCTATCCGAACTCCGATGATCTCGTGGTGACCAACGTCACCTTTGAACCGGGTTGCCGCAACGCCTGGCACATCCATAGCAACCATCAGATTTTGCTTTGCACCGATGGCGAAGGCTGGTATCAAGAATGGGGACAGCCCGCGCTGAAACTTCATCCGGGATCGGTCATCGACATCAAACCCGGGGTCAAGCACTGGCATGGGGCGGCCCTCTATTCGAGCTTTGCCCATGTTTCGATCGCGGCCAAGGTCAAGGACTCCACGACCACTTGGCTCGAAAAAGTCGATGAAAAAGCCTATCTGGCTTTAGGAAAATAAAAGATGGAACGCGCGAAATGCCTTTGCCACATGTTTGTCTCGATCGATGGCAAGATCATCGGAAACTATATGGAAAGCCCCGCCGCGGCGGGAGTGGGCTCCTTCTATGAAGACTATATTGAGGAAGCCGCCCCGAAAGCTTGGGGGTGCGGCCGGGTCACCTACGAAGTGAACTATGCGGAAGCCCAAGGGAAACCCATCGACCTAACCGCGTTTGCTCGGAAAAAGACGCCGGAAGGAGACTACATCGTTCCTTCCAAAATCACCTACGCGGTTTGCTTTGACCGCTTTGGCAAGATCAATTGGACCAAGAACACCCTGGAATATCCGAAAGGCCATCCCGCCCTCATTTTGGAGGTCTTAACCGAAAAGGTGCGACCCGGGTATCTGAATTTCCTCCGTTCCCTAGGAATTCCGTATATCCTCGCGGGGAAAGAAGACCTTGATCCGGAGCTCTTCCTCAAGAAACTTCGGACCGAATTTGGGGTCGAGACATTTGCGCTTTGCGGAGGGGGCAACATCAATGCGGCCTTCATCGGAAAAAACTTAGTCGATGAGATTTCGTTAGTGATGGTGGCGTCCGTCGATGGGGCGAGCCATGGCCTCTCCTTTTGCGAGTCAAAGGATGGGACTGGCTTCCCGCAGGATTATCATCTTCTTGAAGCGAAGCCGATCGGGACCGATGGGGTTTGGCTCCGCTACGCCCGCAAGGACTGAATAAGAAAAAAGCCCCGAATCATCGGGGCTATGTTAAGACGAGAGATTACTTATCGCTTTTCGCGTTGGAATCTTCCGGCACGACGAAGCCGTGGCTCACCGCGTAGATCGCGAGTTTGCTGACCGAATCGAAGCCAGTCTTATTGAGAATGCTCCGGATGTAACTCTTGATCGTGTTCTCCGAGTTGAACATCTTGTCGGCGATTTCCTTGCGGTCATAGCCTTGGCAGACGTAGCGGAGGACTTCCAT
>MVZL01000168.1 GCA_002068375.1 Tenericutes bacterium ADurb.BinA155 | reverse complement strand
GAATGACACCTCAAGCAAAGCCCTCGGATACACCCGGATCCAATTCGACCGGTCGCTCTTCCGCTTCAGCCTCTTTGGGAACCGCTACAAGACTTACGCTTTCCAGTTCGATGTCCTCGACCGGAAAGAAAGTTCCTTCACCCTGGCTCTTTCTTCCTTATACAACATCGGGATCAACGGAACGATCGTTACCGCGGCCGATGGGAGCAAAACCAAGATCGAGACGAGCGGTTCCTGCACCTTTAGAGCCGACACGACTTCGTCCGTGCTTAGGGTCTACGACCTCACGGTTTCTTCGCTTAATGGCTCCTTCACGATCTTAGGAGGTCGCGGAACCGACGGGGTGGCCGGAACGTATCAGAATAATCATGACGCGACCGATGGCACGCCCGGGAGCGAGGGCGGCGATGGGATCCATTGCCACTCCTGTCTCTTAAAGAGCGGATCGATCTCGATTCAGGGTGGCGCCGGCGGCAATGGCGGCCATGGCGGCAACTCGGGCGCCGGGATCTTCGACTGGGGCACCCAACAAAATGGCGGCGATGGTGGTCGGGGCGGGATCGGAGGATCGGGCGTGGTCTATTCGGGGGTTTACTCGAACCTTTGCAACGCGAACGTCCAAGGCGGAGCGGGTGGTAGTGGCGGCGAAAAAGGCCAGCATGCCCAAAACGGAGTCGATGGCCAGACGGGCGCCGATGGAGCGGACGGATCCTCGATTCGGAAAGTGGGATCCTAATCCCTTTGATTGGCTAAGCAGATTGAAAGTACCCTCCCTTCGGAAGTCCTCCGAAAGCGGGGTACTTTTTTAGCGGATGGACCTTTGTCTTGAATCCCAATAGAGCAAAGAACTCAATTCCGTTTTATTTGCTCGAGGCCGCACTCGAGGTCGCCGGTTCGGGATAGTAATAAACAGGCTGATGCGGGATCGCCTGGGCTGAAAGGCTTAAGGTGAGACTGTTATTGCTCCAAGAATAAATATTGTCTCGAAAGGTAATCTTCAACGCCGAGAAGTCTTTGAAGCATTGATAGACTCGGCGGAAACTAAAGGAAACTCCGGCGGCTAAAGAGCTGGGGAAAGTCAGAGAAATAACATCTTGATACAACGAAGTTTGACTTCCATTCGCGGTATTATCATCGAAAACCGTGTCACAATAGGGAGACGAAAGCGCGACCGTTTTTGAACTGATATTCGTCAAAGTAAAGAACTCAAGGCAATACATGGCGTTCGAATCGGAAGGACCGGTCGGGGCGGCATAGCTCGAATACCAATTCAAATAAGGCGAATATTGATCCGCCGTAAAAATTCGGGTCAGGGCCAAAGTGAAGACGGAATTGGAAGTGGATAAAGGAGCCGAACTGCTCGTCGATCCGCACCCCGATAAAAGCAAGGCGGCGCCGAGGCAAACTAAAATCGATTTTTTCATAGGGCTATTATAGCCCCTTTCCATGGAAGCATGGCACTTTCAAAGCAAAGGTAAAGTGGCTCCTCCGCCACCGCTCCGGAGAAGGGTTTCATTGCCTTTTATCCGTTTTAGTGGTCCTTTAACGAGGTCCTTAGTAGGAGGACTCTACAAGCAAGAACGCGGCACATTCGGATTTTCACTTCCTGAGGATTAAAACGAAATCCGCTAGGGAAATAGGACATCGCGCGAACAAAAAGCAGCCCAAGGCTATAGGGGAGCCTTGGGCTGCTTTCATTCCTCCTTGGAGACCAAGGGAGAAGGGAGAGGATTTCTCCTCTTCGTAAAAGCATAATAGCACAAAGCGTAAAGCGGAGAAAGAAGATTGCTTACTTCGTTAACGGTCCTTGATGTTTTTCTTCATAAACACAAGCTGAAAGAAGTTGAGAAAGCCCCACCACAATGGCGCTTGTTCGTGACAAAACACCCCCACTCAAAACTTGTTTGTTCAACTTGCGCAAACAAGTTTAGAAAGCCGAAAAGAGGGCGGCTTCTTTCCAAAAATACCCTTTAATTGTATTGGCTTCACTTTCTTCTATAGTAAAGGGTATGAAACATCTTTTGCGGAATCTTGCCCTCGCCTTAGGGGGCGCGTGCGCCCTCACGCTTATGGTCGCGGGAGCGGGTTATTCTTTCTCGAACCTTAACGCCGCGGAAAGCGGAAACCGCAGCATTCTCTTTAACGCCGGGCATAACCAGACCACCGTCGTCTATCCGATCGGCGGGGCCTTCACTCCGGTCTATGACAATATCACCGGGGGGACCGCCGGAGCTTACGTCGACGTCTCGATGGGGTCCTTAAGGACGATCACTTATGGTAACGCCAAAAGCGATTATTACTGCCGCTACAGCAACGAAGGGACGACCGATAACCGCTTCTTCGTCTTCAAGATGGCGATCCATAATCCGGTCTCGCTCGACTTGGTGTATTCCGTCGATGCGGCCCGCTTAGACAATTCCTTATGCGCGGTCATGTACTTCCCCAATAAAACCTGCACGGGCAGCACTTCAGTCCAAGAAACCCTGATCGAGGGGAGCCAGGTTGGCGATAGCGAGGTCATCCTCGATACCAGCGCGGTCACGGGGTTAAGCTTCGTTCCGGAAGGCCTCTATTTCTTATTCGATATTCGGACGGGTGGCGCGGCCTGCACTTTCACTTTGACTTCGTTAAAGATCTCTTACTCCTGCTAACAAGATCCAAAAGGTTCTTGGAGCGTGAAAATACTCCAAAAGTGCAACAGCCCTTTTGAGGAAAAAAGCCGTAAAATGGGCTTTTTTAATTTTTGAAGGGCAAAAAATACTCCAAAAGTGCAACAGGCCTAAGGGGGTTAAGACCCTAAAAACCCAAAGGACGATCACGGAGAAAAGGCCCAAAAGAAAAGCGTCCTTCGTTTAGGGAAAGAAGGGCGCTAGGGACTCTAA
>MVZL01000167.1 GCA_002068375.1 Tenericutes bacterium ADurb.BinA155 | reverse complement strand
CGGATTAAACGGATTCAAAAGTATGTTGGAAACGAGCCGTTCTTTATGACCTATGGTGATGGCGTTTCTAACGTCGATATCAACGCCTTGCTTGCCTTTCACAAGAAATCCAATGCAATCGTGACGATGACGGCCATTCAGCCGGAGGGCCGTTTCGGTATTATTGATTTTGGAAAAAACGATGTCGTTAATGCTTTCCGCGAGAAGGACAGTGAAGACACGGGCTGGATCAACGGTGGGTTCATGGTGATCGAGCCGGGCATCTTTAAATACATCGAAGGCGATTCGACCGTGTTCGAACGGGCCCCGCTCGAAGGCGTTGCCAAGGATGGCAAGCTTAACGCTTATCGCCACCATGGCTTCTGGCAATGCATGGACACGCTCCGTGACAAAGAGAAACTTGAGGCCCTTTGGGCCAGCGGCAAGGCGCCTTGGAAGGTTTGGTAATGCTGGAGTTTTATAAAGGCAAGACGGTCCTAGTGACCGGGCACACGGGATTTAAGGGATCCTGGCTTTGCGAGATTTTGATCAACGCCGGGGCAAAAGTGGTGGGCTATTCTTTAGAACCACCCACTGAACCTAGTCTCTTTAATTTACTTAATCTAGAAGATCGGATGATTTCCGTCATCGGGGACGTCCGGGATTTTGATCACCTTCATGGGACCGTCAAGAAATACAAACCCGAGATCGTCTTCCACCTGGCCGCCCAGCCGATCGTTTTGATCGGATACCAAAAGCCCGCTTATACCTACTATGTCAACGTCATGGGAACCGTTAATATTCTCGAAGCGATCCGAAAGGCGGGGTGCGTGAAGTCGTTTTTGAATGTCACGACCGATAAAGTCTATGAGAACAACGATCTTCAGAATCACCCATTCAAGGAAGACGAGAAATTGGATGGTTTTGATCCCTACAGCAATTCCAAGAGCTGCAGCGAATTGGTTACTCATGCTTACAAGAAGAGCTTTTTCACCGATGGCAAGACCGCGATTTCGACTGCCCGGGCGGGCAACGTGATCGGCGGGGGCGATTTCTCGCCCGACCGGATCATTCCCGACTGCGTGCGGGCCGTCGAAGCCGGAAAGCCCATTGAGGTTCGGAACCGTTTCTCGACTCGGCCTTACCAATTCGTCTTGGAACCCTTGTTTGTTTATCTGCTTATCGCTAAGGCCCAATATGAGGACGGAAGCAAAGCTGGATACTATAACGTCGGGCCCGATCCGGTTGATTTCATCGCCACGGGTGAACTCGTTTCCCTTTTCTGCAAGAAATGGGGACAGGGTATCACGTTCGAGGACAAGACTTTAGCGAACGCGCCCCATGAGGCCGCGTTCCTGTCTCTTGACAACTCGCTGCTCAAGAAAACCTTTGGCTGGACTCCGGTTTATCACATCGATGAGACGATGGACCAGATCGTTGAATGGACAAAGGCTTATTTAACTCATAAAGACGTTACCCCTATCGTTGATAAGCAAATCAATGAATTTGCCAAGAGGTTTGGAATATGAAAGCAATCGTCACAGGTGCGGATGGCTTTGTTGGATCCTATGTCGTCAAAGAATTATTAAGTCATGGCTACGATGTCGTAGCGGTGGACCTTGGGCCCACGCCAAGACGCCTTGACACCAGCAACAAGCATCTTCATTACGTCTCTTTGTCGATTGACCGGGTCGGCGAACTAAAGAATCTCGCCCCCGAGGCAGTTGGATCGGACGTTCTTTTCCATTATGCGTGGCGTGGCTCCGCCGGGCCGGAACGGTGTGACGAGGGAATCCAACTGAATAATGCTTTGATGACTGCCAAATGCTTGCGGGAAGCCGCGACAATGGGCGTGAAGCGCTTTGTTTGCGCGGGCACGATTATGGAGTTTGAGACCAACCAGGTCATCTATGAGCAGGGAAGCAAACCGGGTATGCCGTACATCTATGGTGCCGGTAAGACCATCGCCCACGAGATCTGCAAGCCGATTGCGAATGACCTTCATATTGATTTGGTGTGGGCCTACATTACGAATACCTATGGCGCGGGCGAATCTTCGCCTCGGTTCCTAAACTCTACCATCCGAAAAATTATCCATGGCGAGCCCTTGGAGTTTACCTCGGGAACCCAGAACTATGATTTCATCTACGTGACCGACGTGGCCAAAGCATTCCGGCTTCTTGGCGAGAAAGGTAAGGCCAACAAAGGCTATATCATTGGAAGTGGAACCGCGAAGCCCCTTCGCCAATTCGTTGAGGAGATTCTCTCGGAACTTAAGCCCACATCCCCCGCGAAATTCGGGGATGTGCCTTATACTGGCGTGATGACTCCGCTTGAGACCTTCTCGACCAAGGAGATCGTCTCCGATTGCGGATTCAAACCATCCGTTTCCTTCAAGAAAGGTGTCCGGATGACCTACGATTATTTGAAGAGCTTGGAGGCTAAATAGCATGGCGATCAGTCCATTTCATTTCGAGAAGCTTCCTTTAGAGGGAGCCTATCTTATTGACGCGTTCTACGCGCCGGATGTCCGTGGGGGCTTTTGCAAGGACTATTCCTTAGAGACCTTCAAGCAGAACGGGATCGATTATGAGCTCAAAGAAGTCTTCTATACCTATTCCCATAAAGGCGTGGTGCGGGCCCTGCATTTCCAAAGGGTGAAGGAGCAGCCCAAACTCGTCCGTTGCGTCCACGGACACGTCTACGACGTCATCGTGGACCTTCGGAAGGACTCGAAGACTTTTAAGCAGTGGTTAGGCTTTGACCTGACCGGTGACAATCACAAAGAATTATTGGTTCCAGCGGGGTTTGCGCATGGCTATCTCGTCCTAGAGGATGATTCCATTGTCTCCTATAAGTGCGCGGAGAAGTTCTACGGCGAGTACGATTCAGGGATCCTATGGG
>MVZL01000166.1 GCA_002068375.1 Tenericutes bacterium ADurb.BinA155 | reverse complement strand
GAAGCTGCATTCGCTCGTGCGGAAAGCAGCCGCCATCGGGGCCGAATGTTTCGTCCTCGATGATGGCTGGTTTGGCAAGCGCAATAATGATGAAGCGGGCTTAGGCGATTGGACCGTCAATAAGAAGAAGCTACCTCATGGGATCAAAGGTCTCTGCCGTTACGTCCATAAAAAAGGCCTGAAGTTCGGCCTCTGGTTCGAGCCCGAGATGGTGAACCCCGATAGCGAGCTTTTTCGGGCCCATCCTGACTACGCGATCCAAGACGGGGCCCATCCGGCCTCGCTTTCCCGGCACCAATTGACCCTCGATCTCACGAAGCCCGAAGTCCGTTCCTATATCGTTAACGCGGTCGAAGCGATTCTAAAAAGCGCCCCGATCGATTTCGTGAAGTGGGACTATAACCGCAACATGAGCGATCTGCCGAAAAATTCCGGTAGCTTTTTCCATGATTACATCTTGGGGCTCTATCAAGTGGTGGGCCAAATCACCCGGGACTTCCCCAAGGTTCTCTTTGAAAACTGCGCATCCGGGGGAAACCGCTGCGACCTGGGGATGCTCTCTTATTTCGCGCAGACCTGGGTGAGCGACGATACCGATTCTTTTGAGCGGGCCAAAATCCAAGATGGGATGATTTTAGGCTATCCCTTATCGGTCATGTCGAACCACGTCGCCGCCAAAACCTCGGGCCAGATGTTACGGAAAACCTCCTTTGATTCGAAGTTCGACGTCGCATGCTTAGGGATTTTAGGCTACGAGCTCGACCTCGGGGCCGTCACGAAGCGCGAGCTCCAAAGCTTTAAAGACCAGATTGCTTTCTATAAAGCCCACCGCGAGGTCTGCCAATTTGGGACGTATGAGCAACTCTCGACTTTCGATGATTCTTCTTTCTCGACGAAGGAAGCCCATAACACGAAAGAAGCGGTGGTCTCGAGGACCGTCGGAATCTGCCGGCCTTGCCCTTCCCAAGAATCACTCTTTGCTTTAGGACTTGATCCGAATGCGGACTACCACTATGAAATCCGTCACGAAGAGATCGATCTTCGCCGCTTTGGCACCATCATGAATTACGTGCTCCCGATCCACCTCAAAGAGGACGGGGCGCTCCTCAACTTCCTATCCAAATTCAAAACGATGCCTTCGGAAACGCTCGTTGGCGAGATGTCCGGGGCGGGTTTAATGGGCGGTGGGGTGAAGTTCCCCCAGTTATGGAACGGCACCAACTATAACGAAAAGGTCTCCCTTATGGGAGACTTCGGCTCCCGGCTCTATCTTCTTTCCCGAAAATAAGTTTCTGATTTGTTTTAAGAATCCTTCGAAAAGCCCTCGAGATCTAAGCGATGTTGCCTCTTGTCACTTTCATCGTGCTTTTTGGTATTTACTAGGATAAAATGAATTTTAGGAAATCGGTTTCTTAACCATTATTGGGGGATTTATGAATCACAAAAGAGCACTGGGTGCCGCCGTCTCATGGATTTTCGTTTTGGCCGCCTGCGGGAGTCCCGAAATCATTAGTCAGTCCTCGCAAGATTCAATCCCCTCTTCTCCCTCGAACGGAACTTCCTTGACTACGGCTTCGGCCCCCTCAACTTCCGATTCTTCCAAGGATTCCTCTAAGAATAATTCCGACCAGGGATCGGCTTCGAGCCAAGGGACTTCTTCGATTTCCGGAAATTCGTCTTCCAGCTCCTCCTCCAATGGATCGACCTCCAGCCGTTCTTCCATTCCGTCGCTCCCCGAAACTTTAACCCCCCCGGGCGGACTTATCGTGACCGGAGTCACCAATGGCTACCAAATTAATTTCGAAGAGGTCAGCGGTGCCACCTCTTATTTGATCTACGCCTATAAATCCGAGGCCCTTTTAGGCCATTTCCCTGCAAGCATCACGAATGGTGGCGTCATTTCGCATTTCTCAGAGAACGGCGACTATCTCATCAAGATTCAGGCGAAGAATAGCCTCGCGCAATCGCCCTTATCTGAAGGCGAAACCATCACCGAAGCTCAAGCGACTGGAGTCGTCGCGCCTCAAGTGGAGATCCCGAGTGGCAACAATTTGCCCGCTCCGACCAATATCAACGTCACTTCGATCGGCTATGGCTGGCAGCTTCAATTCGCAAGTGGTGAGGTGCTGGCTCCTGGCGTTGTCTCCGGTCACCAAGCCGGCTATCGTTTGTTCGCCTGCTTGGCTAGTGGCAGCATCGTGGCGGGCTATCCCCGGGCCATCGATAATGGCTATAGCTTTCCGAATTTCAAAGAAAGCGGCGACTACTATATGTATATCCAAGCCATGGGCGGAGAAAATGGCTATCTCGATTCGCCCTTAAGCGTGGCCGCCAAAATCACCGAGACCAATCCGAATCAACTTCCTCTTCCTGAAGAAGGCATTACCACCGAAGGCAAACCTTATGAGTTGGTCGCTCCCTCGGGCTTTCAAATGGGCGTGGCGAAGGAAGACACCAATCAAGACGAGATCGATGAGGTCTATTACAACGTGACCTTCACCACGACGGTCTATTCCCTCAAAATCTCGGCGGTCGATACCAAAGGCGCTCTCTTAGCGGGCTTCCCACGGGTGATCGAAAATGGTCAACGAATTCCCGAAGTAACCTATAACGGAACCTTCTATTTCTATCTGCAGGCTCAGGGGGGTACCTATAATGGCAAAACCTATACCGCTTCCCGCTTTAGTTACGCCTTGCAAGTGGATCGCATCAATGGCGAGAACACGGTCACGTCTGCCTCTAAATTTGATCCTAAGGGCATTGCCTTGACCCTGCCTTCCTCCGCTTTGCCTTTGGAAATTCAAGGCTACCAAGATGGTGCCCGCAACATCATTTATTATGTACGAACCAAGCCCGATGTCGATCCCTTTATCGGAGACAAGATTCGTTCGGGCGCGGCGAGCATTCAAATCGGAATCACCGGCGATTTAGGCAG
>MVZL01000165.1 GCA_002068375.1 Tenericutes bacterium ADurb.BinA155 | reverse complement strand
ATTCCCTTAGCACCCACCAATCGAAAGAAATGCGGATAAGCCTTGCGCTTGTCCGCTTTTTTCGTCTAGCGTAATTAGGAACCTTGCACTACAATAATAAAGATTTATGGGGGAAGGACACGTCATGAAATATCCACATACTCGTCGCGGCGTCGCCTCCTTCATCCTTTTTGGGATTGTGACCTTAGGGATCTATGACCTTGTTTTGCTGAGCCACGTTCAAAAAGAAATCAACGAAATCTATGGCGAAGAAGATAAGAAGTCCTCGCCGTTTTGGATCAGCTGGGCTTTCGGTTGGATCAGCTTAGGGATCGTCCCCTTAATTTGGTGCTGCAAAGTCGCCGAAAAGATCCATGTCCTCCAAGACGCGATGGCTTTGCCAAAACCGAAGACCAGTTTCGCTTCCTTGTTCAACTGGAGCGTCTTTGGTTTATTTATCTTAGTCGGTCCCTGGATCGGCTGGCATAACTTCTTCGTTTCCTTAAATAAGATTGAAGAAGCCCTCAATGCCGGTGAAGCCGCCAAAGTGGTGGAGCCCGAAGTCGAACAGCAAAAGAAGCTCCTCAACGTCCCGATCGTGGATCAGAATGCCAAGAACGATAACAGCACCTTGATCATCCAAGGAACCGACGTCTCGGTGAGCCAGCATGAAGAAGCGGGCCAGACGGTGGTTGAAGTGACTTTGCCCCCGGTGAATAACCCCGCCCCGGCGGAGAACGTCTCGGTCGAAACCGTTGAAGCGAAGCCAGTCAAGGTGAAGCCCTATTCCTATGTCGCCCCGGAAGCGCCCACTCCGGAAGCTTCGATCCATAAGGAAGCCCAAAACGATGAGACTCCGAAAGCCTATAAGCCCGCCCCGAAGCAAGTGATCAAGAAGTGGCAGGTCCGCTACGCCGATCGCAAGGATGCGATCAAATACTTCAGCACCGAAGAAGAAGCGATTGCCTTTGCGAAATCGATCGCGATGGCCAAAGGTCTCTCCGTCCGGGTCAAAGATAAAGAAAAGCCGATTAAGTAGGCGTTAATCCTAGACAAGGCAAGGGCAACTCGTATAATAGGGATTGCCCTTTTCTAAGGGAAATATCTGCATCCATAGTTCAGTGGTAGAACACCAGCTTCCCAAGCTGGTTATACGGGTTCGATTCCCGCTGGGTGCTCCAGAAGAAATTGACTCTTAGCTTAAAACCGCTAAGAGTTTTTTCTTTTTCTCTCGTCTTTTTAGAGAACACAAACTTCAAAGTAGGTTAAAACTTTGCTAGACTAATGTTATGGATGAACTTGACCGCCTTTATCAGGAACTCGCCCAGGAACTTTCAGGCTATATTTCGGTGAAGACGATCGGAAAGAAAAAGCGATATTACCTGCAGAAAAAGGAGCGGGGACACGTCGTGAGCGCCTATATTAAGCGCCAGGATCTTCCCAGCGTTCGGATCGCGATCAAGCGTCGAAAGCGGCTCACCCAAACCATTCAAACTCTCGAGAAAAAGTATTATCAGCCCTTAGCAAAACTCACTCCGGCGGCGAAAGCCTTGAATGGGTCTTTGCTTCTCGGGGACCAAGTGGTGGCCATTTTTAAGAACGGGGAGCTTCAATGGATCGATGAAGCCCGGGCCCCGCTCATGGTGAAACGGACCCACCAAATCGAGGGCTGGCTCGCAAGTCGCGCGATCGATCAGCATCGTCCCAATTCCCGACTGCTGAAGAAAGCTCTTCGGATTGAAGAGACGGGCGAAAGCGAACTGGCCTTGCGGGCTCACGGCGCGACCATCACCGACACCTATTGGTTCCGGCCCGCCCACTCCAAACTCACTTATAAGGACGTGGCGTTTAAGGCCGATTTCTTCGCCGATATCGCTTTAAGCGGGAACCCGGCTTCCCTCGGGCGGAAGCCTGCCTTATCGCCCGAGCTCACCGCGATCGGAAGCTATGAGAAATGCTGGAAGCTCGAAAACGGGGAGTGGTGGATGTATAAAAAGGAGAACGACTTTGAGCGCTTCTCCGAGTGTTTTATCTACGAACTCGGGGCCGCCTTAGGTTTTGCGATGGCGGAGTACCATCTTTCTGGCCCCTACATTAAGACGAGAAATTTCGCTAAGGACGTGAACTATGAGCCGCTCAGCGGTCTCCTTGGGAACGATGATTTCTATCGCTCCGTCTTCTTAACCTTAGATCAGCTTGGGGGCGAATTTAGCCGCGATTACCTGAAGCTCCTTTATTTCGACGCTCTCGTTTTTAACGTCGATCGTCATAACGAAAACTGCGGGATCTTGCGGGATCGGAAAAGCGGGGCTCTTTTACGGCTGGCCCCCAATTTCGATAACAATATCGCCCTCATTTCTCGGGGCTATTTGCCCGCTTCTTCGAAAGCCCAGGAAATGATGATTCGGGGTCTTAAGGATTTTCTGATGAGCTGCCCCAGGGCTAAGCAGCTCTATTCCCGCATCGCCTGGCCTGCTCTTTCCGAAGAGATTCTGAATCGTTGCTTTAGGGCGGTCCCGCTTCCTATCGATGAATCCCGAGTCAAAACGATACTTTATAACGCCGAGTATCTCTTGAAGCGCCTTTCGGATTAACCCCTCCACCCTTCCGGGGGTAATAATTGCTTCCCTTTTCCGAAAAGTTCTTCAAATCACTAAGGTTTTAAGTAAATGGCCTTATCAATGAACCTTCACTTTTTCTTCTAAAAATCAGTGAGGCTTGCTATAGTATGTTTGGAAAAGCCTCGGCTTTTCGTTTACGAAAAGAGAAATAAACCATGGAAGATAATACCGAATATTGCATCGGCTTACTTAAGGAGCGGGGAGTCAGCCTCGACGATATCGCCGACTGCGCCCGTTATTTGCAAGCCGACTACCACGTCGATTTGGTGAAAGAAGAATTGCTCGATTCCGTGATGTCGGTCATCAAGAAGCGCGAAGTCCAATACGCGATCATGACCGCGATCGAACTCGA
>MVZL01000164.1 GCA_002068375.1 Tenericutes bacterium ADurb.BinA155 | reverse complement strand
CCATAAAAAGGCGAAGCTCCAGCCGTATGCCTTTAATGAAGAAGCGGATATGAAGCTTGTGATCTATTCGCCCGTCTGGGCCGATCGTTTCGCGACGCCGCTCAATACTTTCTTAGCGGACCATCCGTTAAAGAACCCCCACCCCATCTTCATTTTTAATTCGATGGGCGGCTCCTGCAAAAAGGGCAAAGCCGAGATCTTGAAGCGTTATCCTAATGCGACTTGCTACGATATCAAAAGCGCAAGTCAAAATGTCGAAGAAGCGAAGCGGCTAGCGGACCTGCTTTCCTGATATTTTTCTTTCGGCTTCGATCAAAACACCTCGGCTGTTCCATTTGTCTAATACATCTTTACATGCTATTAGACATTTGGTAAAATCTTTTCGATGAATAAGCCTCGTTTTATCACCTCAAAATCTCATGAGCGGCATGAATTGGCCCGCGGAGTCAAAGCCGGCCAGCTCCAGCGCGTTGCCCGCGGAGTCTACACTTCGGCGGTTTCTTATGAGGCGGTCGTCGCTTTTTCTTTAGCCCATCCTCAGGCGATTCTGACTTTAAAGACCGCCCTCCAAATTTACGGAATGTCCGATTCATTTCCATTAGCCCCCTTTGATCTTGCTTTTAAAGCCGGATCCCGCAAAAACTCCGATCCCCATCTTCATCAATATTTTATTTCTTCAGCCCTTTTTCCTCTGGGCCGGGCTATTTATAAGTGGGAAGGCTATTCTCTTCCCATCTACGATAAGGAACGCTTGCTGATTGAGATATTTCGGTTTCAGAAGCGTTTAGACCCCGATACCTACAAACGGGCAATCTTCTTCTATCGTGATTTAGCCAATTCCAATCGATTTCTTTCGAGTCGTTTCGAGGAGTACGCTTCGTACTTCCCCAATCAAAAAGAACTCTTGAGGAGGCTAGAAATGGAGGTTCTATGAATTCTTTCCGACTTTCTGTCCTCTTTCGAAAGTGCGCTAGTCCTACCCTTTCTTCCCAACAAATTGAGCAGAAAGTTTGCCAAGAAATCTTCCTTGGAAAAATCGCCAGCGAAGAATCCTTAGCAAACTTGATTGTGTTGAAAGGCGGAATCGTCCTCGATGGTCTTAGCAATGGTCAGCGGGGCCATACTCAGGATATCGATTTTGATTTTAAAAGGTGGAGCCTTTCCATTGCCAATCTAAACAAGTTCATTCAAAAACTGAATTTTGCGCCAGCCTACCTCGGTATTTCCTTAGCAATTTCTGCGATTCGAGATTTGCGGCAGCGGAATTACAAAGGAAAAGAATTGATGCTGTCTTTTTCCGACGGCCACGATTCTTTTGCTCTTATGGTCGACATCGGAATCTATCGAAGCTTAAGCGGCTTGGTGACCTACGAAATCGGTCCCGCGAAATCGGGAAGTCACCCTTTATGGCGAATTGGAAATGAGGAGATGCTGGTTGAAAAGCTGTCTTCTTTTGTTATACATGGCAGCCAGAGCACCAGAGCAAAAGATCTTTTCGATGCCGCCTGGGTTATCACGAATCTCAAAATTAACCCTCAAAAATTCCGATCGGCTTTCGGCCACCTCTTGAAAGAAATTGGACTTTTCGATCCTCTGGAAAAGGCTGCGAAACGATTGGTCCAGCTCTTAGGGCAAAAAGAGTTCGTTCAGAATTTAGTTCTTTCTTATCGTGGCTGGGAGCCTTATGGTCCCCAAGAATCGGCCGAAATCGTTATGGCCTTTTTGAAAGTTACTTTCCATCTCATAACAAAATAGAACCACCAAGATAACATTGAATTTCGTGTTAGGAAGCCAAATCCGATAAAATCATTTTACTAACCAATTTTTCCTCCTTTTTAGTTAGTAAATCGGCCCTTCAAGAAAATTTACTAACCAATTTTGATCCTTTTTTGGTTAGAAAAAAGGCTAGAGCGGTCTCTAGCCTATTCTTTCTACTGGCGCGCCCGAGCCGACTCGAACGGCTGACCCACAGCTTAGAAGGCTGTTGCTCTATCCAGCTGAGCTACGGGCGCAGGAGCCTCACTAATATACTTTCTTTGGGGCCAAGGGGCAATCCTCAATCCTTCGGATGGAGTTTAAGATAGAGGACTTCCGCGGCGTTTTCCGGAATGATTTGGCGGAGTTCAAGAAGGCTCGCGGCTAAAAGGCTCTCCAAAGTCGGATAGTGTTTCCGTAAGACTTCTTTTCTTTTCTCGCCTAAGCCTTCGACCTCATCGAAGATTTCATGGTGCATCGCTTTATTGCGTTGGTCGCGATGGAAGCTGATGGCGAAGCGGTGAACTTCATCCTGCATTCGCATGAGCAAGAAGAATAACGGGGACTTATTGTTGATCGGATAGACTTTGCCGTTCCCATCGATCAAGCCTTCGGTCTCGTGGCGGTCGTTCTTGAAGAGGCCGGCGAGGTTGATCTTCGCCCCCACCGCATCGAGTGCTTCTTGCGTGGCATGGATTTGGGTGAGCCCGCCATCGACGAGGATGAGGTCGGGGAAAGGCTGGTTCTCTTCTTTGAGCCGGAGATAGCGGCGATAGGTGATTTCCTTCATCGAGTGATAATCGTCGCCCGCATCTTTTTCATCGAGGTGGAACTTCCGATACATCTTCTTCGCCGGCTCGCCATTGATGTAGCAAACCATCGCGCCGACCGGGCTAGAGCCTTGCAGGTGCGAGTTATCGAAAAGCTCGATCCGATAAGGCGTTTCGATCCCGAGGAGCTTGCCCAGTTCTTCCAGCAAAGCGAGGTTATCGTCTTCGAGCCGAGCCGAAAGGAAATGGGCATCGAGTCCTTGGCGGGCATTGAGCTCCGCGAGATTCACTAAATCCACCAACCGCCCTTCATGGGGGAAGAGGACGGTGAGGTCTTCATAAAGAGGTTCTAGTTCTTCCTTTAAAGAAGGGAGCCTCGCCACGACTTCCTTCGGGCGTTCATGGCTCGCGTAATATTGCTCGATCAAA
>MVZL01000163.1 GCA_002068375.1 Tenericutes bacterium ADurb.BinA155 | reverse complement strand
TGTCGCCAACGTCGCCGATAGCGATTACACCGATCTCGATCACTGCAAACACTATCAGACCGTGAAAGCGATCGCCGAAAAGGAAGGGGCCCAATGCATTCCGGTCTCCTGCCAGATCGAATACGAGATCAGCCAACTTCCCCCGACCGACCGCAAAGAGTTCCTTGAAAGCTTAGGGGCCACGGAATCCGGCTTAGATAAACTTGTTAAGGCTGCCTACAAGCTCCTCAACTTATCGACCTTCTTCACCTGCGGCAAAGACGAATGCCGCGCCTGGACTTTCCGCAATGGGATGTCAGCCCCCGAGTGCGCCGGCATCATCCATAGCGATTTCCAGAAGGGCTTTATCAAAGCCGAATGCTATGATTTCGAAGAACTGCGGAAACTCGGATCAGAAGACGCGGTCAAATCCGCGGGAAAACTCCGGATGGAGGGAAAGGACTATCTGATGAAAGACGGCGATGTCGTCTTCTTCAGGTTCAATGTGTGATTATGGAAAAATTCAGAATTGGCTATGGCGAAGACATCCATCAGCTCGTGATCAACCGCGATCTCATTTTAGCCGGGGTGAAGATCCCTTACGAAATGGGTTTGCTCGGCCATAGCGACGCCGACGTGGTCTATCATGCCGCCAGCGACGCGATCTTAGGCGCGTTAGCCTTAGGCGACATTGGCAAATATTTCCCGACCCACGACCGCAAATGGGAGAACGCCGATTCCGCGACGATCGTCCAAGGGGTCGTCACGATGATGCAAGAGCAGAACTATTCGGTCAATAACCTCGATGTTTCGATCAGCTGCGAAAAGCCGCTTTTGGCCCCCTATATCGGGACGATGCGGCAGAATCTCGCCGATTTGCTTCAAGTCGATGTGAGCGCGATCTCGGTGAAAGCGATGACCAACGAAGGCCTCGATGCCGTCGGCGCGGGCAAAGCGATCCGGGCGAGTGCGGTGGTGCTGCTCGTGAGCGAAGTCGAACAATCAAATCCGGGCGACGAAGACCAAGAGTGAGCCTTTTATGGATAACGAAATCGAATTAAAAAACGCTTTGATCGCGGCTGGGAAATCCCTCGGCCTCGAGCTGAAGCCTGAGGATGTGGTGATTGAGCATTCGAAGGACCCCGTGCATGGGGATTACTCTTCGAACGTGGCTTTAAAATATGCCCGGGTCCTCAAAAAGAGCCCGAAAGAAATCGCCGAATCCTTTCAAAAGAGCATCCAATCCCCGATCATTTCGAAGATCGAAGTGGCCGGCCCGGGTTTCATCAACTTCTTCATCAAACAAGATAGCCTCACCGAAGTGGTCTCTCAGGTCTTAGCCCAAGGGAGCAACTATGGCAAAGGCCCCGACAAGCATTTCAAGATCGACGTCGAATTCGTTTCGGCGAACCCGACGGGCGATCTCCATTTGGGCCACACCCGCTGCGCCGCGATCGGCGATTGCATCTGCAACCTCTATACCGAAGCCGGCTATAGCGTCACCCGCGAGTATTACGTCAATGACTGCGGCAATCAAATCGAGCACCTCGGCCATTCGATCCGGGCCCGTTATCACGAGCAATTCGGGGAACCCCTCGTTCTCGGGGAAGACGACTACCATGGCGTCGATCTCATCGACTTAGCCAAAGAGATCAAAGCCCAATATGGCGATAAGTATCTCCAAGACGATGCCGCTTCCCATGATTTCTTCATTCGTTTCGGAATCGACCACGAACTCGCCAAGATCAAGAAAGATATGGCGGATTTCGGGGTCCATTGGGATGTGTTCTCCTACGAATCCGATATCCGGAAAGGCTCGACGATCCCCGATACGATCAAGGGCCTTGAGAAATACACCTACGTGAAAGATGGGGCGACCTATCTTAAGACGACCGCCTTCCTTGATGACAAGGACCGCCCGATCGTGAAGAGCAATGGCCAATACACCTATTTCATGCCCGACATCGCCTACCACTATGGCAAGATGGCCCGCGGATTTGATCTTTTGATCGATGTCCTCGGCTCCGACCACCATGGCTATCTCAATCGGATGAAGTCCGCCCTCATGATGAAGGGCTACCCCGAAAGCTGCATCGATTTCGAACTCGTTCAGGTCGTCCGGGTCTTCAAGGATGGCCAAGAGGTCAAGATGAGCAAACGGACCGGCAAGTCGATCACCCACCGCGAACTCGTCGCTGACGTCGGCAAGGATGCCGTCCGTTATTTCTTCGTTGAGCGTTCGGCTTCGGGCCACCTCGATTTCAATTTCAACCTGGCGATGGAGCAAAGCAACTCCAACCCGGTTTACTACGCTCAATATGCCCACGCCCGTTGCCATTCGCTTTTAGAGATGGCGGGGGATATCCCTCTTGATCCCAAGGCGCCTCTTCTTAAAGAAGAGAGCGAGATGTCGATTCTTAAACACCTGAGTGATTTTCCTAGTATGATAGAGGCTGCGGCTAAGGAAAGAGCCCCCTACAAAGTAGCGGGTTATATCCAAAAGTTAGCGACTCTGATTCACGAGTTCTACGCCGCGTGCCGCGTGATTGACCGCGACAATATCCCATTAACATCATCGAGGCTGGCGCTCATTAAGAGCTGCATGATCGTCCTGGAGAATGCCTTAGGGCTTCTTGGGGTATCCGCGCCCGATAAGATGTAATTCACCCTGAGGAAAGGAATTAAAACCATGGCTGAAGAATTAAGCATGCTGGAGATCGCCTATAACGTTCTTAGCAAATCAAAGAAAGAAATGCCCTTTGGCGATCTTTGGAAAGAGGTCGTCGCAGAAAAAGGCTTAAGCGAAGAGGATCAGAAAGCCCGGATCGGCCATTTCTATACCGACCTTTCGCTCGATGGCCGTTTCGTTGCCCTTGGCGATAACACTTGGGATCTCCGGATCCGCCATAAGTACGAACAAGTCCACATCGATGTCCAAGACGTCTATAGCGACGTCGAAGAGGGCGATGAGGATAGCGAAGACGCCGAAGAAGAAAAAGAGTACA
>MVZL01000162.1 GCA_002068375.1 Tenericutes bacterium ADurb.BinA155 | reverse complement strand
GCGATCCGGAGAAACTAATCCACCCCCTACTTCTTTTGTTTTGATGGCCTCCCGGAACGGAGGCTTTTTTATACCTATCAATTTCGAAGGGTATATAGACACCTCACCCTCGAATTCTCCGATGACCAAAAAGGCCATTAGGGGATCTAATGGCCTTAGGGGATCAACCTCGCCTTTATTTTAACGGCGGCGGAAACGATCCATTGAGTTCAGCAAAGGAGTCCGCCTTCTCCCAAGTTGGAGTACCTTGTTTCCAAATCAGGGTATCGCCCTTGACCTGTCCCGCCCCAATCATCTCTTTGATCTTCGCGAGCTCAAAGGGACCAACGGGTTGGTTATTTTCGGCGATGTAGTAGCAGATGGTTGGAACCGCTGGGGGAACGGAATTTGCCCCCGCAATGGAGGAATTCAAAGTTCCCGCGACATTCTGTCCTACCGCGGAGCCCACGGCCATGCCCGCCATAATGGAGACCGGGTTAAATCCGGCACCACAACCGCCAGTGCTGACCTCGCCCGCGCCTTTCTTGCCCATCTCGCCGAGCGCATTCGCTCCAGCGACACCGACATTGCCTTTCACCTCGGTCTGATAAGCCCCGAGATTCCCTTGGCGAGTCTTCATGTGGGCGGCGTATTGGGCCTCTTCACGTTGAATCCTGAGACTCTCCTCGTAATCTTTCACATTGGCTTCGCTCTTGCGACTCACGACTTCTTTAGTGACCTTAGCGAGATCTTGGTAAGCTTGGCTTTCTTTATCGACATCGATCGCGGAGAGATCAAGACCGGTTACTGCAACTCCGAAATCAGCGTTGAGGCGATCTTTCACTAAGAGCTCCGCTTTCTCATTGATTAAGTCGATTTTGGACTCAATCGCGATGAGGGGTATATCGTTTTCGGCCGGGGCTTTCGTGACCGCTTCCTTGAGGTAACGGCATAAGGCATCGTTCACTTGCCCTTTGAATGTTTCAAGATCGAAATCGATGAGACGGTGGCACTTAATGAAGGCTTTGTAGTCTTCAATCTTGAAGGTCAAAGTGCCCCGAACGGCCACCGGAACATCAAAGTCGGGGAAGCGGGGATCGACGACCCCAAAATAAGGAACCCCGAATTTGATCTGGATGATTTCAGCAAGGTTGATGAAATAGACTTCAGCCTGGAAGGGGGTATCCCCATCGTACCAAAGGCCGATCAATGAAGAGAGAACCGGGAAGTTCTTGGTCTTCAGGGTGTCGTCATAAGGTCCAACGATCGCATCTTCGAGGGTGCCGTCTTTTTGCTTATAGACAAAGAGGGCAACTTCGCCGGTTTTCACATGGAGAACCGAGTGGGTGCGAATCGCAGTCTCCCGTTTGCCTTCGCCCGCTGGGACTCCTTCCGGATGCCACCGCCACACCAGATACGTCGGTAAGTCGCAACGGATGACGTCCGCGAGTCCGCCTTTTTTGTTACGCTTGAAGATTCCCATAATCAGTTCTCCTTTTCTTCAGTGGATTCATCCACTGATTTTTTCTTGGCTTTCTTGTCCGGCTCGTCTTCGGCTTCTTCATCGTCTTCCTCGTCTTCTTCTTCCTCTTCCTCGGCATCCGCCGGACCTTGCTCCTCTTGAATTTCGAGTTTCTTCTTTTCAAGTTCGTATTTCCGATCGTCTTCCTTTTTCTTATCTTTACGAGCCTGATCCTCGATCGATTCTTTATTGGTCTTCTTGCGTTTGAAGCCAAACACGATCAAGAGGACTCCGGCGATGATCAAGCCCATGCCGGTATAGTCCAGCGGCCCCACCCCTTCCGCGGATCGAGGTAAGCAAATCAGGATGAGAGCGGTGAGCAAGCAAGCAAAGCCCCCAATAATCATGACTAGTTTCAAAATCTGGATTTTTTTGGCCGAGCCGTGGCTCTTTTGATAAAGTTCATCCATGGTCTTACGGTCAGTTTCGGAAGTAAGAAAGACTTTGCCTTTCTCATAGCATTGGTCAATCTTGCTGAGCCAGGCACTCGCGAGATTATCGACGTTCTTATTGGTCGCGTAGTAAGCCGCATCGAAATTGCTCGAAGCCATGAGCATGAATTCAAGGATGTTCTCCCGATCGTTTGGAATTGGGAAGGTCCTGATCAATCCGATTTTGGTATCGATGTCGCTCGTCGCATTCACTCGTTCAAAAAACGCTTGAACCGAATGAACCACTTCCCGGTCGCGGATCTCGTGACCGCAGCTGGGGCAACGAAGGACCCCCGATTCAAGGATCTCGCCACAATAAGGGCACTTATGGACCCGGCCTTCGGTAACGGTCGTCTTGACCGGTTTCGGAGGCTCCGGAGTCACTGGAGCTACTGGAGTTGCTGTAACTGCCGGAGCACTCGGGGCATCATCATGGACCACCTTGGCGCCGCAACCGTCACAGAACTTGGCATCGTCGTTCAACTTCTTTCCGCACTTTTGACAATACATCTTCCGACTTCTCCTTGGGCTTTTTAGCCGAGTTTCACCGCGTCGCAAATATCGCCAATGTTGCAACCGAGGTACTGACAAATTCGTAAAAGAACCGAAATCGCAACCTCTTCGTTGTGGCGGAGCTTTGTCATGGTGCCCGTTGCTAAATTAAGGTCACGCCGAAACTGAACCGGCGAAATATCTTTTTCCACAAGTAAAAGCCATAGTTTCTTATAGCTGATCCCCATGGGTTCATCGACCATAGTTTTAGTATAGTAGGCTAATTTACAATTTAAAAGTAAAAAATCGCTTGTTCTTGATTCTTTTTCGCAAGATGTTGCGATTTTGTGCCTTTACCATGAAGTCTACGATGAAATAAGCATTTTTGATTCTAAGGCGGATAAATGGCATCTTTTCTCGGGCGGATTGGCATTTTACCCCGAAGCGTTTTTAAGCCCCTAGAGCGATAAGAAAAGGACGGGCCCTATAGAAGACCCGTCCTCACTCTTTTCGCCTTATTGGTGCTTCTTCTTGAAGGAGAAGCTGATGTAGCCGATCGTCGT
>MVZL01000161.1 GCA_002068375.1 Tenericutes bacterium ADurb.BinA155 | reverse complement strand
TCGCTGAGCGCGACCGGCGATTTACTCGCGGGTCTTAAGAGCGTAGCCGCTGAGCTCGAAACTCGGCTGACCGACGCTACCGCCTCCGCGATTTATGGGGCGACCTATTTTGCGAATTCCTACAAATTAATCGCTCAAGCTTATTCGAACGAAGTCGAACTTCAGTCTTTGCTCGTTTCTGTTCCGGCCTTGGAGTTAACTAGCGATTCGGCCAGAACAAGCGCCGCGATTGCGCTTGTCCTTTCGGCGGTTAAGGGCACCGACATCTGCGATTCCGCCACGACCGCGGATACCTTAAAAGCCAATCAGACCGATTTGGAATTGATCTTAAAAGAGTACCGCTATGGCGAAGCCAATGCCCGTTCCTTAATCAGTTGGGTCAATAGCGATATCGTCCCGGCGATGAAGAGCCTTAGCGATACCAATCGCGATTCCCTTTGGCTCATCATCAATTCCGAGGTCGACTATATCAATAAGATCGCGACCGATTCGACCTATGCGACGTATGTCACCAATTCCGATGCGGCCTTAACGACGGCGAAGACCGCGATTTCTTCGACGCTCAAGAGCTACTTAGGGGGGAACTGATCATGTGCCCTGATGAGTATTTCAATCACCCCCAAGAAAACACCTATGGTTCGGGCGTCAGTAACCGCGACTGGTCCTACGATGGCAATAGCGAGGACGATTCGGGCGAGAAGGATAACAAGTCTCATTCGGATTCGAGCAATTTGCAAAGCACGAAAACCTCGAATTCTTCTTCCGCGACCTCCTCGAGTTCTTCGAGCGCTTCCTCAAGCGCCAGTTCAGCCTCTTCGACCGCCGCGAGCAGCACGGCGACCAGTACGGCCACGACCGCGGTCGGCGGAGCGGTGACCGGGGGAGCCGTGACGGCGATTGTGGTTGCGGTGGTCGTGGTGGTGGCGCCCGCTCTCAGCAACAAACCTGCGCTTTCCGACATCAATGTCGATATGACGGGGACGGTCCTTTCCTATTCGTTCAATGCCCAGTATTCAGCGAGCAACGTTCTCCACCTTTCGCTCCTCAATCTCGATTCGAGTTTCCACCAAGATTACGATTTGGCGGTTCCGGGTTCCGCTTCTTCAAGCGAAGCGAGCGTCAAACCGGTCTACCGGATCGCCGCTTCGAGCTCCGAAAATAGTAGCGTGACCTCGGCGGAAAGCAGTTCCAGCGCCGCCCCGGTTTATTCCAAACTCATTCAAGGTTATTTCGATCAGTTGGCCGAAGGGGCGGCTTATACCTTTAAGATCACCACCGATACTTCGGTGGGGGAGACCACCCTCTATAGCACTTCGATTTCCGCGGCTTCGGCTGAAGAAACGAAAAAAGCCACGCCGGTCTTCTTCGATACGACCGTGACCCCGCTCGATACCAGCGCTTCTTTTAGCTGCGATGTCGGCTATTTCCAAGAATGCTCTCTTGTGGTTTCCTTAAGCAATGGCGATACGACCGCCGCGAGCCAAACCACTCCGCTTCCCCGCGACTCCGCTCACTTAATTCCGGGCGTGAGTGGCTCGGCCGCTTACGATGCCACGATTACCGGAACCTTCTCCAATTTGACGCCAGGGACCCCTTATATCGCTCATATCTCCGTCCGTTCGCCGACCTTCCCGGAGACCAAGCATGATCCGATCCCCGCTTCGACCTTAGCTTTCCATGATGCCAAGATCGAAAGCTCGAGCTTAACCGCAACCGATACCGCCCTTACCTATGCTTATAGCTTCTCCTATGTCGAAGCCACGACTCTCGATATTCTTTATGGAAGCGCCAAAAAGACCTACACCCTTGCCCTCGATGCCGCCAAGAAGACTGCGGCGGTGGATGTTTCGAACCGGCCGATCTATCAAGATTCGATCAGCGGCAGCTTCAGCGGGCTCACCCCGAATACCCCCCAGAATTTCGTGATCCACGCGAAGAGCGATCATACCGATAAGGACATTCTCTCCAAGAGCGTCTCGACGCTAGCTTTCTATGCCCCGAACTTCAGCGTCGTGACTTCAAAGCCGCTCGATACTTCTTACGTCTATTCTTATGCCTTCAAGTACGTGGAGGAGACCGCTCTTACGGTCGACCTCAATGGGACGAAGCAAGCCTACACCCTCGCCCTCGATTCGACCCATGCGACCACCGAAAAGGATCCTTCGGGCAAGACGATTTACGCCTACACGGCTTCTTCATCCTTCACTGGCCTTTCTCCTGCCACCTCCTATCCGCTCAAGATCACCGCTTCCTCGGCCTTATTCCCGGAAGCGAGCCTCCACGATGAGACGATTAAGACCAACGCCTTCACGAAACCCGACCTTGCGATTGCGAGCGTCACCCCCTCCGACAGCAATATCCTTTGCGGCTTCACCATGACCTATGTCGAGACCACGACGGTCGTGGTTTCGGATGGAACCGATAGCGAGACGATGGAATTCGCTTACGATGGCAGCGCTACTGGATCGACCGATCAAAACGAACGGGTCCTCAACACGATTCAATTCCAAAAAGACTTCACGGGCCTCACCAAAAAGCAAACCTATCCGATTACCCTCACGGTTTCTTCGGCGCACGTCCCGAGTTTCCTTCTCTATTCTTCTTCCGCTTTGGCGACGGGCGAACTCACGACCCCGGCCATCGTTTCTTCGACCTCAACGCCTTCCCCGACGTCGGTCGCCTTCACGTATCATCTTCGCTACATCCGGGAAACCACCGCGATCGTGAGCCTTGATACCACGAGACAATCTTTCGTGATTCCGCTCGAGAATGCCAATAAACGCATAGGCAGCCTCGATGAATATGGCAACACCTATTATGAATCCGATATCTCCGGGACTTTCGAGGGGCTCCCTTCCGGAACCACCTACATCTTGAAGATCGATATGTCGGATGCGACTTATCCGCTGAATACCGTTGCGACCACCAGCATCGAGACCACCGAGATCCCCACCGTCGTTTCGCCAGTTCTCACTTGCCCGAGCAATGACTTATC
>MVZL01000160.1 GCA_002068375.1 Tenericutes bacterium ADurb.BinA155 | reverse complement strand
GGGTTGACTTACTGGCGCGGGGACCGGTCGGATAATTTCCGGTAAGGGTTCCGGGGCTTTGGCCGCGGTGGCGGGAGCTTCGGGAGCCGTTTCAAGGTCCAAATCTTCCTCGGGGCTACTCACGACGGGCTTTTTCACAAGGTCCGAGGGGGTTAGCGGCGCCCGTTCCGCTTCCATAATCGCGGCCTGGGCCCGTTTGATTTCGTTCACGAGGTCATCGATCGCCGGTTCGAGGATATCGAGGGCGTAGAGTAAAACATAAGTAAGGTCGCCGGAGCGCTGCGTCTCCAAGCAAAGGGTCTTGAGCCGATCATTCGGCATCATCACTTTTTCTAAGGGGAGGAGCCGGGCGACGATTCCGATATTGGCTTCTTCAAGGATCTGCTTGGCTAAAAGGCAGCCGACTAAGTCGTTATGGGCATCAAAAGGCTTCACGTAATCGAAGTAATACATCGCCATGATCGCATGAACGATCGGCTCGGTGGTGTCATTACCAAGGAAGTTAAAGAGCTGTTCCATTAAGTCCGGGATCTCATCATGCGGGGCGTATTGGTAGTCCCGGTTGATCACGATCGTCCGATAAAGATTGCCATTATCGGGATCTTCGACCCGATAGAACGAGGTCAGCTCTTGCTGGCCGTTGAGGGTGCCGTAAATGCCGGCGAGCAGATCTTCATTCACGGCGGCGGACTGGAAGCTATTGATCGCGTCGCGGTAGCCTAAAATCGGCGTGTGGGCGGGATTATTCTCAAAGTAGGTCCCATTCAGCATCGCCTTTAAAGAAAGATCATTGATCCGGAGGCCTTCGATCGCCGCGGCATCGCGAAGGATCTGAAGTTTGGCGTAGCGTTCGACTTCATAAAGGAGCCGGCTCTCCGGCGGGATTTGGCCAAAAGAGAGCATGAAATGGGCGAGTTTCACCCCGAATTCATTGATCCGCGAAGCGATCGGCTGAGTATAAGTCACATAGAAAGGAAGCTGGGGGATGGTCTTGAGCGCTAACTTATGGGCGCTTTGAAGGCGGTAGCCGACGATGTTGCGCCAAATCGAGTCGACGAGCGAAGTCCCCAAGGCCTTCACCACATCGGATTTGGTCGAATATTTCTCGTCGGTGAAACGAATCGCTAATGCATTGGATCCCATCGTGGTTTCCTTCTTTAGAAGAATTATAAAATGAGACCGGTCTCCAAAGCAACCAAAAATCTACTAATTTTTATTATTTTTTAATGTCGTCGCCGATGGAAAGTACACTCATGAAGGCCTCTTGCGGGATCTCGACCGATCCCACCGCTTTCATGCGCTTCTTCCCTTCTTTTTGCTTTTCAAGCAACTTCTTTTTCCGGGAAATATCGCCGCCATAGCACTTCGCGAGAACGTCCTTCCGATAAGCTTTGATATCGGCCCGGGCGATCACTTTGCCGTTGATCGCGGCCTGGACCGGGACTTCGAAAACCTGCCGTGGGATGATGTCTTTGAGCCGGCTCACCATCGCGAGGCCCCGGTTATAGGCTTCGGGCCGATAGACGATGGACGAGAGGGCGTCGACCGGATCGCCATTGAGGAGAATATCCATCTTGGCGAGGTCGCTGCTCCGATAATCGAGGAAATCATAGTCGAGCGAAGCATAGCCTTTGGTGTAGCTTTTGAGTTTATCGAAGAAGCTATAAATGATTTCGCTAAGGGGTAGCTCGTATTTCACGATAACCCGCGTTTCATCGAAGTATTCGAGGTCTTTGTAGACGCCGCGCTTCTCTTGGCAAAGTTGCATGATCGGCCCGACGAATTCCTTCGGGGTCATGATTTTGGCAAAGACAAAAGGCTCTTCGATCGCCGCGATCGTCGAAGGATCAGGCAATTCCGAAGGGTTATCGAGGCTGAGCTGGGTCCCATTGGTGAGATCGACCCGATAGATGACGCTCGGGGCGGTCAAAATGAGATCGAGGTTATACTCCCGCTCAAGCCGTTCCTCCACCACGTCCATATGAAGGAGGCCCAAGAAACCGACCCGGAAGCCAAAGCCGAGGGCTTGGGAGGTTTCGGGCTGATAGACGAGGGAAGCATCGTTTAAGGAGAGCTTTTCGAGGGCATCCTTAAGATCGAGGTATCGTTTCGAATCGACCGGATAAAGGCCACAGTAGACCATCGGGTTGATCTTGCGGTAACCGGGTAAAGGCTTCGCGGCCGGGTTGCTATCGAGGGTGATCGTTTCGCCCGGGAAAACGTCCTTGATATCTTTGATTTGGGCGGTGAGATAACCGACTTCGCCGCAATCGAGCTCGGAGGTTTTGATTTCTTTGGGGGTTCGGATTCCGACTTCGGTGACGAGATAGGTCTTCTGGGCTTGCATGAGCCGGATCGTATCGCCGACTTTGACCGAACCGTTTTTGATTCGGATCAGAACGACGACCCCGCGATAGGAATCGTAATAGCTATCGAAGATCAAGGCCTGCAACGGGGCGTTATTATCGCCAGAGGGGGCCGGGATGTATTGAGCGATTTTCTCGAGAACATCGGGGACATTCAGGCCGGTTTTCGCCGAAATTTCCGTGGCTTCGGAGCAATCGAGCCCGATCCGCTTTTCAATTTCGTCTTTCACGAATTCCGGCTGAGCCGAGGGCAAATCGATCTTGTTGATGACCGGAAGGATATAGAGATCGTTATCGATCGCAAGATAGACATTGGCGAGGGTCTGGGCTTGAACCCCTTGGGTCGCATCGACGACGAGAAGCGCCCCTTCGCAGGCGGCTAAGCTCCTTGAAACCTCGTAGGTGAAGTCGACATGCCCCGGGGTGTCGATCAGGTTATAGATGTATTTTTCGCCATCTTTGGCGGTATAAGAAACCGTGACGGCGTTGAGCTTGATCGTGATGCCGCGTTCCCGTTCCAAATCCATCGAATCGAGGACTTGCTCGACCATATCGCGCTTTTCGATCGTTCCGGTCAACTCCAAAATCCGATCGGCCAAGGTCGACTTGCCATGGTCGATATGGGCGATGATGGAGAAGTTTCGGATGTGTTTT
>MVZL01000159.1 GCA_002068375.1 Tenericutes bacterium ADurb.BinA155 | reverse complement strand
GAATGCTACCGTCTCACTAATGTGAGCTTGCCGGCCACCCTTACGAGCCTCAGCGAGTACGCCTTCTCTGAATGTTCCTCGATTTCAAAATTCAATTTCTCAGGGAATTCCACCTACAAGGTGAGCTCCGATGGAGTCTTCATTCTGGGAGCGGACGGGACTTCGATCATTGCATCGGCCCATGGGGCGACTTCGGTGACGATCCCCGATTCCTTCACTACGTTAGACGGGACCTTCTCTGAATTCCGTTCTCTGACTTCGATCGTCATTCCCGCGACGGTCAAAAGCATCGGGGCCAACGCCTTCTATGAATGCAAGGCTTTGACTTCAATCACCTTTTTAGGGAGTGTCACCTCGATCGGGGATAAGGCTTTCTATGGTTGCGAGGCTCTCACTTCGATCGTGATTCCTTCTGGCGTGACCAGCATTGGGAAGAATGCCTTTGAGGGCTGCTACGCTTTAACGTCAGTCACCCTCCCGGAGACGCTCACGAGCCTCGGCGAGTATGCCTTTAAAGATTGCTCTTCATTGACCTCAATAACGCTTCCGAACGCCCTCACGAGTTTGGACCAGTATGTCTTTGATGGCTGCGTTGCCCTTACCACCGTTAACCTTTCGGAGTCGCTCACCAGCATCGGGGAACGTGCCTTTCACGACTGCATTGCTCTTACTGCGATTACTCTTCCGGATACGCTCACGAGCATCGGCGAGTACGCTTTTGGATCATGCAAAGCTTTACCAAGGATTTTTATCCCCGCTTCGGTCCTAACGATGGAAAGATACGTATTCTACCAATGCTCCTCCTTGCGGATTTCTTGCGAAGCCGCATCGCAACCGAGCGGTTGGGATTCGAATTGGAACTTCAGCTTCTGCCCCGTCACTTGGGGCGCGACGAGATAAAAAGGGTTTCACTTCAAGAGCCGGTGGGGCTTCCCTCCGGCTTTTTGTTGGGATCCCTCGAGGAAGCCAAAGAAACAAAGCCTATAATAAAGAAAAAGTAATCGAAAGAAGGATTAACAATGACTCCCACTTCCTATAACCCGGTTGCCAATGCCGGAAGCGCTAAGACGATCGCCGCTTTGAACCTCATTGGGTTTGGGGTGGCCTTAGGGGGAGGGATCGTCGCGGTTCAAAACAACACTTCTCCTTTGGTCTATATGTGGTACTTCATCGCCGCTGGGATCTTGTTGATCTCCTTTGTGGCGATGGCTAACTTAGGCAAGGCCATGGTCTACATGGCTCAGGTCATCACGAAACTCACGGAAAAAGATCCGAGCTTGATCCCGGAAGATCCGAATAAGAAAGAAAATAAGAAGTAATCGAGGCTTAAGACGTTCTACTCGATTTTGGTTTGACGGGTTCGGCCGTATCTTTGGGCGATGGCGTCATAGGCATCGAAATCAAAATCGGTTTTTTGAAGTTTGCGGTCGGCTGGCATATTCATTAAGGCCGTGACGTAGGCGGCGTGGAGATTCGAGATGCTCTCCATATCTTGGTTATAGGGTTTGGCTTTCTTGTTCCCTAAGATATCGAAGATCAAAGAGACGAGGAAGAGGGATAAGCCTAATAAGAGGAAGACTAAGCCGGCATAGGCCCAGCCGGTGGCGACTTGGTCATTGCTTAATGTCGTTCCGCTTCCGTAAGTTTGGCTTGAAGAGGATTGAGTGGCTCCGACCGATACGACCAAAGCACCGAACTCGCAAAGGAGCCCAATCCCCATTAAGATCGATCCAAAGGTGATTCCGGTCTTTTGAAGGCGGTGGTGGTTATAAGGTCCTTTGCCATTCCATAAAGCATGGCTGATCGCAAAGTAGGTATCGACCATCTCTTTGTTGAGGGCCATTTTCTCTTGGCATACGGCCAAAGCGGGATCGTTATCCGGCCGCTTGAAGGTGAGCTCGTAGTAGCGGTAGTCATCGTTATAGTGACCTGAATTTAAGGGTTGGTTCGAGTAGTAGCGGCCCTCGTTGGTGTAGAGCTGGGCTCCTTCATCACGATGGGTTTCGCGCTGAGCCGAGAGAACAAAACCGACCGAAGCGGCGAAAGCCTTGGTGGACTCGAGCTGAATATCGGAGACGACGACAGTCATTGAATTTGTGGTGATCATTTTATTTATTGTAAATGAAACGAAAGTGAAAGAATAGGATGGTTTTCCTTATTTTAGGGCGGATTCTAGCTTTTTTTCGAGGATGCTCTTTCCCAGTTAAAGCGGGGGTTAATCATTTTTTCTATTGACAATGCTCCTATCGGGACTATCCTAATGATGTTGACCGATTGAAACGATCGAGACCCTTCATTCCTCGTGAATGAGGGGTCTTGCTCTTCTTCGGGTCAAAAAGGAGGTAATATCACCACAAATTAAAATAATAGAACAGCACAAAAATTTAATAGAGATAACTCTTCTATTAAATTGGTATCTCCTTTAATGTAAGAATCATTAATTTAATATATTGACAACTTAACTTATAGAATTTTAAAAATCTAATTTATACAATTTAAAAATTTAAATTATAGAAAACCGTTCCTTCGTAATACTACAACTTGATCTTCAGATTAATACAACAAGAGGAACGGTTTTCCTATTATCTTCGTTTTGAATCTCTTAATTCGTTGGATCTTCTTATTGTAGTAAGAGGTCATTCTAAATCTACACGTAAGAACATTCTCCATATTAATTCCTTCGTTGGCCTTATTTTCAGTTGTCTCATGAAAGGAGGAAATCACATTTATCATGAGCGATTCATTTAAGCCTACTTCGTCCTTCCTCTCCGTACCTCTTCTTATTTATATAAGGAAAAAGGAGTTTCACATTTCTAATCACGCTTACCACCGTTTGGTGAACCGGTTTGATCTGACGGTGACCCAATCGGGTATCCGGGCCCATAACGCCTGGCTCTATGGCCATTTGATCTCGGATTATTCGGGCTTACTTCATTATTACCTCGAGGGCCGGGAAATCACCGCCCAACGGAAATATAAGAAGTATCTTTGCTTCCGGGTCTATGGCGATGGCCTGTTCTTATTTGCTGATACGGGATAT
>MVZL01000158.1 GCA_002068375.1 Tenericutes bacterium ADurb.BinA155 | reverse complement strand
CCTGTGTCGTCGGAATTCCGGTTGGCGGTTTCGTGGTCAGCCTTGTGCTGATCCTTCTGCACAATCTTCATAAAAAAGTAAAAGAAGAACCGGCGGTTGCTCAAGAAGAAAAAGCCGAAGCTGCACCGGCGAAGAGCGAACCAGTCGAAGAACAAAAAGAAGCGACCCCTGTAGCGGAAAAGCCGGTTGAAGAATCAAAACCGGAAGAGCCGAAAAAAGAAGATAAACCAGTTGAAAAGAAAGAAGAGAAGTCCGCGCCGAAGAAGGCGGAAAAGCCGGCAACTAAATCAGCGGCTAAGCCGGCCGCGAAGGCCGCCCCGAAAGCCGAGAAGAAGCCGGAGGAGAAGAAGCCGAGTCCGACCACGGATAAGGATGCTCCTCGAATCTATCACGTCGCAAAACGCGATAGCGATGGCAAGTGGCAGGTAAAACTCGCCAATGGCGAAATCGCGATCAAACTCTTCGATACTCAGGCCGAAGCCATCGCCTACGCCGATAACCTTACGAAAAGCCAAGGCGGCTCGGTCCGGGTCCACTCTCTCAAAGGGAAAATGCGAAAGAAATAATCCTTCGTTCTCTCAAAACGCGGTACACCCTACCGCGTTTTCTTATATCTCCAAATCTACCCTTTAGGGCGATTTAACCCCTACGGGGTCAAGTTAAAATAAGACATTCCGTCAAAGATTGTTTGGCGGTCTTTGTTTTATTGGGGAAAGCACCTATGAGAAAGCAATTAGAGGCTCTTGCGATGATGCTGATTCTGCCGCTTGTGACCGTCGGTTGCGGCACGGCTGCGGACTCTACCTACAAACCCAATTCGAGCTTAGACACCTCCAAAGACATCACTTTGAATATCTGCGGATCAACCTCTTCTTTCGCCGCCCTCCAAAACGTTATCAACTCTTTCGAGAAGGTCTATGAGAACGTTACGGTCAAATACGAATACGTCCAAAACTATGCCACCTCCATCGTGAAACGTCTTAGCGCTTCTGGGGCCACCACCGTCGACCTCTTCATCAATAACGGGGTCAAGGACGGGGCGAAAGATGTGGTCTACAAAGACTATTGCCTCGACTTAGCAAAGACGACCAGCCAACTTAGCCTCCAAGATTGTTTCAGCGGCCTCATTTCCAACTTAACCAATAGCGATGGCACCCTCGACTCGATTCCCTTAGGGAGCGAAGCTCGTGGCTTATTCGTCAACAAGACTTTCCTAAAAGAAAAAGGGATCGCCACTCCGACAAAGTGGAGCGAATTTGAAGCCGCCTGTTCCACCTTGCTTAGCCAAGGTTACATCCCAATCCAAGGGAACCCCGCGACCTTTGGGGTCACGTTCTTCTATCCTTATATCTGCAATCTCATCGCCAATAGCAGCGATCCCACGGTCTATGCCAAAGTGAACGCTCGGAGCGCCGGCATCAGCGAGTATTTCCGGGAACCCGTGTCTCGTTTCTATGACCTCGTGAACAAAAATTATTACGAATATAAAAAAGCCGAAACGGACTTTGGCAATTTCACTAAAGGCAGCGAAACCGCGGCCTGTGCTTCTTTCTTAGGCATCAAAACCGTCACCGATCCCACCACCTCTTCCGCCACGGTTTCGATCACCGGCGACGATTATAAGGGCCGGGTCGCCTTCATGCCGGGCGTCCTTTCGACCAAGCAATACATGGACCAGTATAAAGACGACTACCATCTGACCACCGAATACGAATTCATTCCTTCGCCCTTAGGAACCGAAGGCGGTTACGCCTATCTTTCCCCTTCGCTTTGCATCTCCGTCAATAAAGCGTTGGATGAAACCCAAAAAGCCTGGTCGCTCGAATTCATGAACTACCTTTTCACCAAGAAAGCCAATAAAGCCTTCGCCGAGGTGCAAGGCTGCTTCCCCAATACCAGCGATGTTATGGATTACCTCAATCAAAATTTCGATGTTACGGCTAACCGGGTTTGCAATGTCGGCCAAGTCACTTTTGGCTACGATTTCTATAACATCATGAAGACCTTTTTGACCACGTTAAGCAAGGACAACAACCCCGAGAAATGGGTCGATCCTCATCCGACCGATCGGATGTACACCCTCGAAGAATTCATGGCTCAACTCGAAACGGCCTTAGTTGGGAGTTCCACTTTGCTATGAAGTCAAAACGCGATCCCGAAACTATCCATCTCGCCAGCAAAGGCGCGCTCGCCCTCATCATTTCGGCGAACGTTTTGCTGGTCGCGGGAATCGCGGCCTCTTTCACGATCTACACCCTCAATTACCGGAACCGGATCAACCAGCAGAACGTCGACCAAATCAATACGATCAACGCCTCGGCCTCCAGAGTCGCCAACGCCTTCTTCACTTCGCAGGAACTGCGCCTTGATGATGAAATCTATTACATCAACGCGATGAAACTCGACGCGGCTGGAACGGTCGATATCCTCGCGAAAAGCAATAGCAACGTCAAGAGCCACTACGAACTGGTCGCGACCGATTACACCGGAACCGCCATCGGCCTAAAGTCCGACGGAACTAACGAGACCGTCGCCATCAGCTACAAAAGCGGCTACGACTCCTTCAATAGCGTCTTCACCGAAACCGATCCGGGGACGAGCCTCATCACCTGCACCCCCGAGTTCACCGATTACTACACGGACATGAAGAGTTTTGCGGTCTACCGCCATCTGAATCTCACCGGCAGCGCCACCTATTCCCATACCTTGATGCTGGTCTATCAAAGCAGCGATTTCGCCGATCTTCTCACCTCGGATTCGAATAAAGACTACTATAAATCCTTAGCCACCGTCATCGTGAATAGCCAAGGCGATTACCTCTTTGGCTCCTCGACTTTCCAAACGGATAACCTCTTCAAGTATTTCCGCGAATACAACAATTTGGATCTCGACCAAAAAAACGCGCTCGCCTCCGATTTCCAAAGTGGGGCCCAACGGACCTTCTATTTCAAAGACTACAAAGGCCGGGACTGCATCTTCGTTTCGGCCGAACTCGCGATTAACAAAGATTGGCTTGCGGTTTCGGCGGTGCCCCTAGAAAGTTATCACAATACCACGGCCGACCTTTGG
>MVZL01000157.1 GCA_002068375.1 Tenericutes bacterium ADurb.BinA155 | reverse complement strand
GAGCGTAAGAGGATCGAACTCTCGACCTCCTCCATGCCATGGAGGCGCTCTCCCAGCTGAGCTAACGCCCCAGACGTAGATGAAATGCGCCTCACTGGCGCGTCTATAAGAATAGTAGCGGGCCTGCGACTTGTCAAATGAATAATCTTCCCCAAAGGGGAAAAGATTTTACTTGCTGGCGGGCTCTTGTCCTTTCACAACGAGACCCCCAAGTTTTAAGAGACCCCAGAATCCTAAGGAGCCCAAGGAATTCCCAAGGGTGACTAAGAGGATGTCGACTACGGTTCCCCCATTCCAATGGTTTGCGGCGGAGAAGTAAAACATGTTGGCGATGCAGTGCTCTGTCCCGCCGACCACGAAGGTTGCGACTGCGAAGATGAGCGCTAAGGTTCCAATGACGCCAGGCTTCCGTTTAAAGAGATCGACTCCGACGAAAACTAAGACTCCGCAAAGGACACCAAGGAGAAGGGCGCTGTACCAGGTTTCTCCTCCCGCTAAAATATCGCGGGAATTCGCAATCGTTGCTACCACGTCCCCCATCTTTCCGCTGGTGAAGGGAGCGGTCGCAAAACAAAAATAACCGACTCCGCATGCTCCAACGATGTTGCCGAGATACCCGACAAGAAGGGCCAAAAGATAATCGGCTTTCTTTTCGAAAGCGTAACCGATCCGCCCGGTATAAAGGAAGAGACCAAACGCGCAGACGGCAAGAAGACCGGTCGCGAAAAGGATTGAACCAATGATCTTGCCAACCCCAGTGGTCTCATACGCGCAGCACGCGACATAGGCGAGTCCCCCGAGCGCGATCATCACCCCGGCGAGAATCGCTAAACCAAACACCCTCAAGTACTTCATAGGAATGCCTCCGAATTTACGTTGACGAAAGTATGCAACGGAAAGCGGAAATCTTCAATGAAAAAAGGAGGGATGGCCCTCCTTCCTTTACGACAGTGTCGCAATTACTCTTTCTTCTCGTCCTTTTTATCGGTCGCTTCAACGTTAACCGCCCCAGCGGTCGAAACATTATCCTTTTGGGCTTCTTTTGGCTTTTCCGCGTGGGCGGCATAACGGGCTTTGGCCCGCTCAAGCCGGCGCTTCGCGTGCTCGAGTTCTTGGGTCGCGGCATCAACTTCGTCTTGGGCATCATCCCGCTCGTCCTTGGCGTTAGCGACCTCTTCATTATGGTCGGCCGGGCCCAAATCCTTTTCGTCCTCGGCTTCCTTTAGGGCCGTTTCCGCATCTTTCAAATCCGATTGGGCTTCCGCCAAATCTTCATTGGCCTCATTGACATCATCTTGAGCATCGTCGACATCGTCTTTCAAATCTTCTAAATCATCATCGTCTTCCATCGTGTTTTTATCTCCATGATAATGAACCGTGATCTCTTGGCCCCCATGGATCAATTTGTCCACGGTGGCAAATAGGACGTAATAAAGCGGAATCGAGAGGAAAAGGATCCACCACGGATGCCAATAATTCTTGCCAATGTAGTTGCCATAGAGGCCTAAGAAAACATAGACGCCCGTCACCAAAACCGGATAAGGGAATTCGCAGAAGCGTTTCTTTTTGATCGCCTCGAAGACGCCAGGGACGAGCGGGACCAAGAAAAAGACGGTCCAGCCGATGATCCAGCCAGCATTCTGGTCGGTCCAAAGGAATCCCATGAGCAGATAGGCCGCGAGGCAAAGAACGCAAATGGTTCCGCTGAGAACATCGCGAACGATATCAAAAGCCGACTGCTTTTTCTTCATGTGGTATTCCCCATTGCCGACTACGGTCGTGGTTTGACCGTCTTTGGAAATATGGATCCCCGAGTCATCGATATCGACCCGCTTACCGTTTTCGCTGGTCGTATGAATTCCCGTCTCATCGATCACCGTGGAGCTCTTCTTGTCCGAAGAACCAGAGGAGAAAGCCCCCTTCTTTTCATTATTGATATTGATGTTAAGACCCGAAAGATCGATATCGACCTTATCGGAACCATCCTCAAGATGGATCGTGCCGCTAGACGAGGACGTCGCCTTTTCTTGCTCCTTCGGATTCGCCTCTTCGCTGGTCGAGGCTTTGGCCTCAGAACCCGCTTTAGGTCCCGCCTCGCTTTGCTGCTCTTTGGCGTTGCGGGCAATATCGTCCACCGATTGATCGGTATCGAGAAGATCATCGAGGGAGACCCCATAGAGTTTGGCCAGACAAACAAGGTTATCCGTGTCGGGACTGGCCTCGGCCCGTTCCCACTTGCTCACGGCTTGGCGCGATAAGCCTAACTTCGCGGCCAGCTCTTCTTGCGAGAGTCCGCTTTTCTTCCGAAGTTCGACTAGGCGATTTGCGATTTCGATGTTCATGGTGCTTTCCTCCATCGACGGGCTAATCTTAGAAAAAGTTCGGTGGTTGCTCAACCAACTCTAGTTTTCATTTCCGCAACTACCGGTTGCAACCTCTTTATTGTAGACCAGCTTGCTCTTGCCGTCTTTAAAGAAAAAAGAGCGGGGTTTTGCTTCGAGCAAACTCCACTCTTTTTAAGGATACGACCTTTTAGAGCCTAGGCATCTGGTAGGACGGAAGGAATTCCCGGTTGATCCGAGCGGAAGATTCGAACTGGACGAAGCGGGCTTTCTCCTGCTCGGCCTTTTGATAGTCCTCGTAACGGGATAACGTTTCAGGTTCGGTAAGTTTCATCATGGTGGTCCCCCTCCAGAAGGGATAGCTTCATCTTAGGGGAATTCCGCCGAACGACCACCGCTTCTAGATTACAAATCCGAAACCTTTGGTTCCCTCAAGAAAAAGGACGGATCGCTCCGTCCTTCATTCTTCATTTCTTTGCTTCGGGGCAAAGGTTCTTTTCCGGATCGTGCCGTAAGGGCTTGCCACACTTCGGGCAATAGACGAATCCTTTGGGGTACCAAGCCCGGAAGCCTAAGTCTTCGCGGTCGTATTCAAACACGGTCCCGCAATACTCGCACTTGATCTTGAAATGAGTGCAACCTTCTTCATCCACTTTGATCGCCATAAGGGCTCCTTTCAATACTTGGCGCGCCCGGACCGATTTGAACGGTCGACCCCTTCCTTAGGAGGGAAGTGCTCTATCCGGACTGAGCTACGG
>MVZL01000156.1 GCA_002068375.1 Tenericutes bacterium ADurb.BinA155 | reverse complement strand
GGGGCGATCGATTCGATCATCCTCAATGAAGCCTGCTCCTCCGGCTGCGGATCGTTCCTACAGACCTTCGCTTCGGCCTTAGGGTATTCGGTCGCGGACTTTGCTTCCTTAGGCTTATTCGCGAAGCACCCGGTCGAATTAGGAAGCCGCTGCACGGTCTTCATGAATAGCGCGGTGAAGCAAGCCCAGAAAGACGGGGCGAGCTTAGGCGATATCTCGGCGGGGTTATCCGCCTCCATCATCAAGAACGCGATCTACAAGGTGATCCGTTTCCATAGTCCTGAGGAGCTTGGGACCACCGTGGTCGCCCAAGGCGGGACCTTCCTTAACGATGCGATCCTCCGGAGCTTTGAGCGCGAACTCGGCCATCCGGTGATCCGGCCGAAGATCGCGGGACTTATGGGCGCTTTCGGGGCGGCCCTCTACGCCGAAAAGAAAGGGCCGGCCCATGGCCTTATCTCGCTTCAGGAACTCAAAGCCCTTTCCTATACCTCGAAGGCTTTCTTATGCCAAGGGTGCGGAGCCCACTGCCAGGAAACCTTGGTGAGCTTCAAAGACGGCCACCACTTCATCGCCGGCAATAAGTGCGATAAAGGGGCGGGCATCGTGAAGGAGCATGAAGACTTAGACCTCTACCGCTACAAGTATGAGCGGATGCGGAAAGCCGCGCCCAAAATCGAGCATCCTTTGCGGAAGGTCGGCTTACCCTTAGGCCTTATCAATGTCGAGCAATATCCTTTCTGGGTCGCTTTCTTTAGCGCGCTCCACTACCAAGTCTATTGCTCGCCCGAAAATAACCGGGCCCGTTACTACGAAGGCCAATGCACCATCGCGAGCGACACCGTTTGTTACCCCGCGAAACTCATGCATGGGGAACTCGCGGAGTTAGAGAAACTTCCGCTCGATTTCATCTTCTATCCTTCGGAATCCTATAACCTCAATGAAGGGAAATCCCTCAACCACTTCAATTGCCCGGTCGTCGCGTATTACTCCGAGCTCTTAAACGGCAACGATCCCGCCTTATTCAAAAAGAAGATCCTGAACCCCTACTTCGATATCTCCAAGCCCGATTCCACTTACCATGCGCTTAAGGATGCGTTGAAGCCCTACGGGGCCAAAGGCGGGGAAATCAAGAAGGCGTTAGCCTTAGCCTACCAAGCCCAGAAAGATTACCAAACCGAGATCTTCTTAAAGGGCCAAGAAATCATTAAAAAAGCCAGAGACGTTCATCTTCCGATCCTGGTTTTGGCGGGTCGGCCCTACCATATCGACCCCGAGATCAACCATGCGATCCCTTCGCTGATGACTTCCTTAGGCTTTGCTCTACTAAGCGAAGACGCGGTTGCCCCATTATGCGAAAAGATGCCCCCCGTGGATGTGTTAAACCAGTGGACCTATCACGCGAGACTCTACGCCGCGGCGGACGTGGTCGCCCATACTCCCGATATGGAATTCGTCCAACTCGTTTCCTTTGGCTGCGGGATCGATGCGATTTCCGCGGACGAAGCTAGACGGATCCTTGAAGAGCAAGGCCGGCTCTATACGATGCTTAAGATCGACGAAGTCTCGTCTTTAGGGGCGGTCCGGATCCGCCTCCGTTCTTTGATCGCGGCTAGAGAGGAGAAAGCCTTATGAGTTATCCGACCTTAAACCGGAAACAGCTTAAAGAATATACCTTGCTCGTCCCCGACATGCTCGACCTTCATTTTGGTCTTATCCTTGATGTCTTAAACCATGATGGTTACCACACCGAGCTTCTCCATGAAGATCCGGAAGCGGTCAAGGAAGAAGGCCTAAGGAACACCAATAACGATGCCTGCTACCCCGCCTTATTGGTGATTGGCCAATTCATTCGGGCCTTACGCAGTGGGCGTTATGATCTTCATAAGACCGGGCTTCTTATTTCCCAAACCGGCGGAGGTTGCCGGGCCAGCAATTACATCTTCCTCATCCGGAAAGCGATCGCCCCTTTATTTCCCGAGGTCCCGGTCGTCTCGATGAATTTCTCAGGACTAGAAAGCAATTGCTCGATCCCCTTAACCGCTTCCGAGATCCTCAGAATGGCTCACTCCGTCTGCTACGCGGACTTCTTGACCGCCCTTTATGACCAAAGTAAACCCTATGAGTCGAAGCCTGGCGAGGCCGATCAGGCCTTAGCGAAAGGCCACGCGTTAATCCAAGAGGCTTTCACGAAAAAGAATTACGCCCGGCGGAAACATTATTACCGGGCCCTTCTCCATCTTTTTGATGAGCTCCCGAAACCGAAAGAACGGAAGCCTCGGGTCGCGATCGTCGGGGAGATCTACGTGAAATACTCCGCGACCGCGAATAACCATCTGATCGACTTCTTGGTGAAGAATGGGGTCGAGGTGGTTCAGCCAGGGGTCTTGGAGTTCTGCCTCTATTGCGCGAAGAACGCCCTTAATGACCATAAGAAATATGGCCTCAACAAAAAGAGCCGGCTCGGCTGGGCTTTGATCTACAAGTTCCTGCTCCACGAGGTCAAAACGCAAAACAAGATCTTGGCTTCGAGCGGTTACTTCTATGGCTCCACTCCTTTTAAAGAGATCGAAAAGGATGCGGAACGGATCATTAACCAAGGGGTCAAGATGGGCGAAGGCTGGCTGATCCCAAGCGAAATGCTTTCTTATCTTGAGCATGGGGTCCCCAATATCGTCTGCTGCCAGCCCTTTGGCTGCCTCCCGAACCATATTGTGGCCAAAGGGATGATGCATCCGCTTCTCCGGCTTCACCCCGAAGCCAATATCGCCGCGATCGATTACGATCCCGCGACCTCGTACGTGAACCAAGAGAACCGGCTGAAGCTGATGCTCGCCAATATCGGGAATAACGCTTAAAGGACTTCGAAACGATCGGAGTCCTTTTTTGATCGCTCGGAAATCAACGTTGCGGAACGATACTGGGGATTCGGAACGATACCAAGGGGGATTCGGAACGATACCCCAAGATCAAAAAAAGCACCCGGAACCGTGAGGTCCAGGTGCTTTGCTTTCACAAGGCTTATTTGCCGAGCTTATCTTCGAAGACCCGAGCGAGCACGCCCATGGCTTCGACGCCAAGGAGCGCGACATCAAGGAGCCAAAT
>MVZL01000155.1 GCA_002068375.1 Tenericutes bacterium ADurb.BinA155 | reverse complement strand
GTGACCTCTTCGCTCGATACCTCGGCGATCCTGAGCCACCTCATCGCCGGCGCCCTTTCGACCTTTGTGAACAAGGATGAAGAAAAGAAAGACGCCCTCGACAGCACGATTCAGCTCGTCGACTTCTTACCGAAAGATTCTACTTCGGGCAAAGTCACGGCCGCTTCGGTCCTCACCGTCGATTGGGGCAATGAAATCACTGGCCTCTATGATGCTCTCTACAAATTGAACCGGGTCGATGGGACGATTTTGCCGAGCCTCTTCGGGACCTTCTTCCCGACGAATTCCTCCTCTTCTTCCGCCTCGACCGTGAGCCCGCTTTACTTCGGGAAAAAGGCCGCGGCTTCCAGCTCGGCTTCTTCGGCGAGTTCCGATAATCAGAGCGCCCTTCTTTCGTCCTTAATCGGCATCATCGCAGAGCATGGCCAAGAACTCGGCGATATTTTGGTCGGCTCCACCGATGGCTCGGGCCATCTCAACAATCTCACCTCGAGCAATACCGCGAGTGGGGGCTGCCTCTTTGATAGCACCCTCATTACCAATGTCATGCCGAGCTTCATCCTCTTCTTAGGGGATGCGGTCAACACCTCGCTCGGCCTCACCGATGCCAAAAAGATCGACCTTACCCCGATTGTCACTTCGTTAAGTTCCGACGATATCGCGACCGCCCGCTACAACTTCAAATCCGAATTCGCGGCCTTCTTCGACATCCTTAATCAATTCGCGAGCCAAGCCGCCGGCATTAATTTCTTGCTGAACTATAGCGACACCCCGGGGATCTATTACGACCCCGATGGCAATTTCGACAGCATCGATCCGAATCTGCTTCTCGTCTTAGAGGCGGTCTTGGTCCGGATGGACAATTCGAAGATTCTGAACGCGGTCCTTCCGAAGGCCTTCGATAGTTTCCTTTCGGGAACCGATTCCCCGTTAGCCGCCCTCAATCTTCCGGTCGCCCTGAACTTCAAGGTACCGAACTTAGGAAGCGAGCTTTCCAAGATCTTAAAAGTGTATGGCGATTGCCCGGACGTCTTCTCTTCGGTCGCTTCGGCCGCGAGTGGAACCGTCTCCTCCGTTTCGTCCTTGCTCGACAATACCGAAGAACTCGTTGAAGTTCTTGACCTCTTCGCCAATTCGCCCATTTTGAATCCGACCGATAGCTCCGGCCGGACCAACACCAATTTCTATGCCGTCCTCAATACCGCCTTCTCCCAGGCTGGGCTCGCTTTTGAAATCGACCCGACCGATTCCCGCTTCGCCAATCTTCGGGTTGGGAACTCGACCACCCTCGATGGCTCTTATCTCCGCGACCGCAATGGCAACCCCGTCTACGATGGGGAAACCGGCAAACTCGGCACGGTGTTCTCGGTCATCGCATCCTCGGGCGTGGTCGATCAGCTTTCGAGTTTGAACGGTGCCTCGACGAGCCAAGCGGTCGATATCGTGTCCAAGATCGATATCGTTTCCTTGTTTAACGCGATCGATGATTCGGCCATCATGTCGGCGATCGCGGGGCCCGCGCTCGACAAATACTTCGCCTCGGTCTTAGGCCAAGGCGAACTGATTTCGAATACCGGGACCAGTTCCAGCGTCACCGCGACGAGCGAAGGCACGTATACCTTTAGCGCCAGCGCCGGCCATTATTACATCCTGAAATCCGGCAGCGATGAGCTCGAGCACTATAGCTGCACGAGTTCCGGCACTTACACCTTCAAGAATCTGACCGCGGATGGAACGTATACCCTCGAAGTCCGGACGACCGATCAAATGGACAAGGTTTCCTTCAGCAACGTTACCGATTGGTCCAAGGAAGGCAAGAACCTCAAGACCTTGATCGACTGCGCGGTGAGCGTCGGGGATATCAGCAAGATCGATTTCCTCAATACCGATAGCGCCACGGTCGCTAAATTCATTAAGTGTTTGGCCGCTTCGGGCATTTTCACCCAGAACGGCGAATATGTCTTCCCCGATTACATCTACCGCAAATTCGTGAGTAGCCTTAGCGGCGATTCCTTGGCTTATTTCGCCGATGAAGGCGCAAGTTCGACCGCGGTGAGCTCCGCGAGTTCGCTTCAAGAGAAGATGGCGGTCACCGCCCAGATGCAGATCGACATTAAGGCGCTCGACACCGCGACCGCTTGGACGAGCGACCATAACGGGGAAGCCGATCGCTTTGCCGCCTTGATCAAGAACATGATGGCGGCCGGCGGCATCAGCGCATTGAGCAAGCTTTCTTCCTCCAATGTCAGCAGCTATAAAGCTCTATTGGACAGCATCGCCTCCGCCTCCTCAATCAGCCGGGTCGTCCTCTATAACGCCATCGCGAAACTCGCGACTTCGCTTTCTAGCGGCTCCAACTCGATCGACTTCTCCCACGTGAATGCGGCTTACCTCTATAACCCGGAGAAACTGAGCGAGACCACCCTTGGAACTTCGATCACAGTGAATCCGACCGAAGCCGAGCGGGCCTCAGAAGCCCAAGACCGGAATGCGGAAGTCGCCTCCTTAAAAGTCATCCTCACCACGGTCGCCGATCCGACCTATGGCATTTTGAACGCGAACGGCGAGACCGATATGAGCAAGATCACCCTTGGCAGCGTCTCCACCGAATATCTCCTTTCGCCCTTGCTCGATCAGATGGCCGCTTCGAAGGTCTTCAATAGCCTCAAGACCGATAGCACGATGAGCAGCGATAGCTATGGCTATTACACCATCGCGACCGGAGCCCGGGTCCTCACCGTCTTCGAATCGGCGATGAGCCAGCTCGTGAAGACGACCAAACTCTACGATTACAACAATGCCGCCGCGACCGATTACGATGACACCCTCCCCCTCAATAGCAAGACGAGCATCACCCTCCCCGAGATGATCCAGTCGATCGATAACTGGGGCAGCTCCACGACCGCCGGCTCGGTGATCGAGAATTTGGTGAGCCTCGTCAATGACCTTCAGAATTCGTCCTTTGTCGATAGCAGCGGCAACTTCTCGACCGCGGCCTTAAGCGATGTCTCGACTTACTTTAAAGGTTCGGCCAGCCAAATCGCGGCGAAGAAGGTCGAGTTAGGGAATCTCCTTTCATCCTTAAATGAGAGCGAGCTCTTCTACCGGGCCTTGCCAGAGAAACTCACGACC
>MVZL01000154.1 GCA_002068375.1 Tenericutes bacterium ADurb.BinA155 | reverse complement strand
CTTTGCCTTTGGGGTCGGGGTCGAACGGGTCGCGATGCTCCGTTATGGGGTCGACGATATCCGCCGCTTCTACCAGAACGACGTCCGCTTCTTGAAAGACTACACCGCAAAATAAGGAGATCATCTCATGAAAGCATCACTTAATTGGATCAATCAGTACGTCAAAATCTCGGATCTCACCCCCGAAGAAGTCGCGAATAAACTGACCTTCGCCGGGATCGAAGTCGAAGGGATGACCACCTTAGCCTCCGCGAGCAATTTGGTCATTGGCGAAATCCTTAGCTGCGAGAAGCATCCGGATTCCGACCATCTTCATGTCCTTCAAGTCGATGAAGGCAGCAAATATGGCATCCACCAGATCGTTTGCGGGGCCCCCAATGCCCGCAAAGGCTTAAAGGTCATCGTGGCCCGGGAAGGGGCCAAACTCCCCGGCGGGATCATCGAAAAGAGCGAGATCCGCGGGGTCACCTCCGATGGGATGTGCTGCGCGCTTTATGAGCTCGGAGTCGATAAGAAGTCCTTAAGCGAAAAGCAGATCGCCGGGGTCGAAGAACTCCCGGAAGACGCGGAAATCGGGAACGAAGACGTCTTAAATTACCTCGGCTTAGGCGACACGATCCTCGACCTATCGATTCTCCCGAACCGGCCCGATATGTACGCGGTGATGAATATCGCCCGCGAGATCGGCTGCTTGTTCGATCGGCCGGTTACTTTGCCGGAACCGAAGAAATACCCGCTCGCCCCGGCTCATTTTGAAGTCGGCTCGGCCTCGAGCAAGTGTCCGCAATTCGCGATTCGCCTCGTGAAAGGCGTGAAGGTCGCCCCTTCGCCCCGCTGGCTCCAAGAAATCCTTCGTAGCGAAGGCATCCGCAGCATCAATAACATCGTCGATATCGGGAACTACGTCATGCTCTTAACCGGCGAGCCGCTCAATATGTACGATCTCGATAAGCTTCCGAAAAAGAGCCTGATCGTCCGCGATGATCTTGCGGGCAATTTCCTAGCGATGGACCAAAAGAGCTACGCCCTTGAAAAAGGCGATCTCGTCGTCACTTCGGATGGAAAGCCGATGTGCTTAGCGGGCATCATGACCGCGGCGGCCTGCATGGTCGATGAAAAGACGGTTAATGTGGCGGTGGAGTCTGCGGTTTTCGATTACGCCCGAAACCGCCAGTTACGATACGTTAAAGCATGCCCCGGTCGAAATTGATACGAGCTTGGATTATCTGAATGGCCGCCTTGGCACGTCCTTCAGCGACGAGGAGATTCAAGCGGTCTTAAAACGCGATCATCTTCAAGTGACCGCGGTGAAGCCGGGCCAATACCACGTGGTCGTTCCTTCCTATCGGATCGATATGGATGGGGAAGCGGACCTCAGCGAAGAAGTGATCCGGATCTTAGGTTACGAAAACGTCCATTCGATTCTTCCGACGAGCGAGCTTACTCTCACTGGCTTAAGCGAGAAGCAGAGCAACCGCCTTTCGATCCGCCATTATCTTCATGGGATCGGGCTCGATGAATTCTTGACCTATACTCTCGTGAATGCCGACCTCGATAGCCGGTTCTCCTATCTTGAAAAAGGGCCGTCCTATCGCCTCAAAAACCCGATGACGAATGACCATGAGTTCGTGCGGAGAAGCCTGATTCCGTCTCTTCTTTCCGCGGTGAGTTATAACGCGGACCGCCAAGAGAAGAACCTCGCTTGCTTCGAAGTGAGCGATATCGATGCCCCTGGGGTTCAAACGAGCCACTTAGGCCTCGTCCTTGCGGGCGAAGAACCTTTGCAAGGGAGCCTAAAGAAGAAACCCTATGACTTCTATGACGTCAAAGGAATCCTTGAAGGGATCATGGCGTTACTGAACCTTGGGACCAACCGTTATCAGCTCGTCGGCTGGAGTCTCGGTGGCAATGAGCTCCACCCGGGCAAATCCGCCGAAGTGCGGATGGGGAAGAAACTTTTGGGCTATCTTGGCGAGCTCCATCCGAATGAATTAAAGCGCACCGGCCTTAAGAATGCGGTCGTGATGGAACTCGATTTAGGGGCGTTACTAGACTTACGGACTTCGCCCATCAAGGCGAGCATCCCGCCCCGTTTCCCGAGCGTCTCCCGCGATTTGGCCTTCGTGCTGGATCAAAAGGTGAGCTATGAAGAAATCGCGAAGGCCCTCTCCCATAGCGATCCCCTCATTAAAGCGGTCCGCGTCTTCGATGTTTACGCGGGCGAAAATATCGCGGCGGGCAAGAAGTCGCTCGCCCTTACCCTTCAGATCCAAAGCGAGGAGAAGACTTTAAAAGATGAAGAAGTCGCCGCGGTGGTGGCGAAAGCCATTAGCTTGCTGAAAGCCCAATTCGGCGCGGAGATCCGGCAATGATCATCAAACGGAGTTCGATCTTGCCGAATCAGCCGACTTTGCTGAACGAAGACGAGTCTTTTACCCCCGACTACTTTAAGGATTCCTATCCGATCAAGGACATCCTTTCTTGCCATCTTGAAGGCGAGATCGCGAAGAGCAAAACCTATCTTCAGGCCGACCTCACCATCACGGCGAAAGTGGTGCTGCTTGATAGCTACACCAACGAACCTTTTCGTCAAAAGATCACGCTCCAAGAGAAGGTTGATCTCCTCGAAAAGGAAGACGAAGAAGGCGAAGGCTACATCATCGAAGGCAATGAGATCGATCTTTCGGAACTCTGTCTCAAGATGATCCGTTCCTCTTTGCCGATCAAGGTCTTAAAACCCGGGAGCAAACTCCCGAAGTCCGGCGAAGGGTTCCGGGTCTTGAGCGAAGAAGAAATCGCGAAGGAAAAATCCGAAAACTATAACCCGGCGTTCGATGCCTTAAAGGATTACGATCCCGAAAAATAACGCGGGAAAATCCGACGAAAAAAGCCCCGAAAATCCTCGAAAAAATCGCGCGAGAAAATCCGGGGTTTTCTTATGCCTTAAAATTAGGAATTATCGAAACTATCATTCCAATTTTGGACAGTGTATAAAAAGGAACCCCCTTGACCCCCTAATAGGGGGTCACCTCGGAATACTCGCGCTTTACACCCGCGAGGGGAGATGGTAGTCTAATGTCGCGAGGTGGGAAAAAGTGGGAAACTATTTCGGAACCTATTCCAGAACCCTCGACGAGAAAGGGCGTCTTCAAATC
>MVZL01000153.1 GCA_002068375.1 Tenericutes bacterium ADurb.BinA155 | reverse complement strand
AAGGTAAGTTCGACATAGTGAGGTAATCACAAAATGGCATTTGGTATTCTCTATGACTATCTGATGGGACAAGCCACGCACGCTTTCGACTACTTCGGTGCCCATTTCGGCTCCTGCACGCTGCCGACCACCAAGAAAGGCGAGAAAGGGGCCACGCTCCATGGCGTTTGGTTCCGTCTCTATGCGCCTTCGGCCGATGATGTTTCCGTCATTGGCGATTGGAATGGTTGGGATGTTAGGGCCAACAAGCTCAACAAAGTCGATTCGGCTGGCGTTTGGGAAACCTTCGTCCCCGACCTCCACGATTATGAATCCTACAAATTCCATTTCCGGAACGCTCATGGCCAATACGTCGATAAGGCCGACCCCTTCGCCTTCTATAGCGAATATCGCCCCCAGACCTGCAGCCGTCTGTTCAATATCGAAGATTTCGTTTGGCACGATGATCCGTTTTTGAAGAGCCGAACCCGCAACTTCGATAAGCCGATGTCGATCTACGAACTCCACCTCGGCTCTTGGAAGGGCAAAGTGGGGGATCGCTACCTCAGCTACGAAGAAGTCGCGGATTATTTGATCCCCTATATGAAGGATCTCGGCTATACCCACGCCGAAATCATGCCGATCACCCAATATCCTTTCGATGGATCCTGGGGCTACCAAGCGACCGGTTTCTTCTCGGTCGATAGCCGTTATGGCAACCCGAAGCAGCTCATGTCCTTCGTCGACCGGATGCACCAAGCCGGCTTAGGCGTGATCCTTGATTTCGCCCCGGTCCACTTTGCGACCGATAGCTACGCCCTCCGCGAATTCGATGGGACCTGCCTCTATGAATACGCCGATCCCCGCCACACGATTTCCCCCTGGGGCAGCGCCCAGTTCGATTTGGGGAAGGATCCAGTCCGGAGCTTCCTTATGTCGGCGATGAACTACTTCCTCACCTATTTCCATTTCGATGGAATCCGGGTCGATGCGGTTTCCAATATCGTCTATTGGGATGGCAATAAGGCCAATGGCGAAAATACCGGCAGCACCGAGTTCATTAAGCGCTTAAACGGCAAGCTTCACCTCGCCCACCCCGAGATCATGATGATCGCGGAAGACAGCACCGATTTCACGAAAGTCACCGCCCCTCTCGAGTATGGCGGCCTCGGCTTTGACTATAAGTGGGATCTCGGCTGGATGAACGATACCCTCAAGTATTACGCCAAGGACCCGATCTACAAGAAATACGAGCATAACAAGCTCACTTTCTCGATGGCTTATTTCTTCAGCGAGAACTTCCTTCTCCCGCTTAGCCACGACGAAGTCGTCCATGGCAAAGGCACCATCATCAACAAGATGTGGGGCGATTACGATAACAAGTTCGCGCTTCTCCGTAACCTCTATGCCTATCAATTTGGGCATCCCGGCAAGAAGCTGAACTTCATGGGCAACGAACTTGGCAGTTTCGACGAATGGAATGAGCAGCGTTCCTTGCCATGGAACCTTCTCAGCTATCCTAAGCACGACTCGGTCAAGCGCCTTTGCCTCATGGTCGATAACTCGGATCAATCGGTCTTCGCCTTTGAGCGCGAATTCGGCGATTCGGATCTGATCTTCATCTACAACATGACCCCGAACTTCTATCAGAGTTACGATGTCGGCGTCTATCACGAGGGCATCTACGACGAAATCCTCAATACCGATAAGGACGTCTACGGCGGCTGGAACCAATACAATGGTGGACCGCTCGAAGCTCAGCCTTTCGGCCCGGAGAATCGGCCCTTCCATGTCAGCATCAAGCTCGCTTCCTTAGGAGCCTGCATCCTCAAGCGTCGAATCGCTAAACCGCTCGACGCCAAAAAGAAATAAAAAGGGGTGAGGGATTTTCCCTCGCCTTTTTGATACTCATCAACACCAACAAAGGAGATTTTCAATGTTTCAAAACAAATTAGACTTCAAGCAGACCTTCGAGCGCCGCCTTAGCGAAAAGTACGGCCGCACCGTCGCCGATAGCCATATCACCGAGCGTTACGATATCCTCGGCGAGATGGTCCGCGATTACGCCGGCTACAATTGGCGGAATTGCCGCGAGAACATTTTGGCCAATGGCGACCGTCAGCTCATCTATTTCTCGATGGAATTCTTGATGGGCCGCTTGCTGCTCAATAACATGCAGAACCTCGGCATTTATCATGTCGCCAAAGATGGCCTAGCCGAACTGGGCATCGATATCGGCGAGCTCGAAGACATGGAATCCGATGCGGGTCTAGGCAATGGCGGCTTAGGCCGCTTAGCCGCTTGCTTCATGGATTCGATCGCCTCCTTAGGCTATCCTGGACATGGCAACACCATCCGTTACGAATATGGCTTCTTCCGCCAGAAATTCGTCGATGGCCAACAAGTCGAACTCCCCGATCAATGGCTCAGCAATGGCTTCGTCTTCGAAGTCCGTAAGCCGAAGCACGCGGTCGAAGTGAAGTTCTACGGCAATGCCGAAACCTACCTTAAACCCAATGGCGAGTATGGCCTACGCACGGTCAACGCGACCTGCGTCCGCGCCGTCCCCTATGATGTTTCGATCCCCGGCTACCGCAATGGCGTGGCCAATAGTTTACGGCTATGGTCGGCCGAGCCGAGCGAAAGCAACCTTCCGACCGATCAGACCTTCGATTCTTACCTCCAGACTTTAAAAGAGCTCTGCCACGGCCTCTATCCCGATGATTCGACCGAGCACGGCCGGATGTTACGGCTCCGCCAGCAGTATTTCCTCGTTTCGGCGGGCTTGCAGTCCACGATGCGTTCGCATTTCCGGCGCTTTGGCACCCTCGATAACTTCCCGGATGCCTACGTCTTCCAGCTGAACGACACCCACCCGATTCTCGCGATTCCGGAAGCGATGCGGCTCTTGATGGATGAATATAACTATGGCTGGGATGAAGCGTGGGGTCTCGTAACGAAACTCTTCGCCTACACCAACCACACCGTGATGCCCGAAGCCCTTGAAAAGTGGCCGGTCCAATACGTCCAGCATCTGGTCCCGCGGGTCTACATGATCATCGAAGAGATCAATCGGCGGTTCATGAACTATCTGAACGAGAAGAACATCGATCCGGCCGGCAAATACCAAATGGCAATCATCAAAGATGGCCAGATCCACATGACCAATATGGCGATCTACGCC